>JABZGM010000179.1 GCA_015259235.1 Alloprevotella sp.
CTCCCACGTGGGTTTGCCATAAGGGTCTGTTCCCATTACTCGAGTAGTGGCGATGGTGTGCGATTGGATGTCTTCCCAACTGCCTTCAAAGAGGGCACTGTGTGTGAATGCCATTGAGAAACCATCGCCTTTGGGAACTGCAACGGTCTGCACAAGCTTTTCTTCATCCGATGTTGCAATGCCTTTTCCACTTTGTTTTTGCAAGACAATGAGGTCGCTCCCTACCTCTGTTCCTGCATTTTCACTGAACATTCCTCCGGGCAGGCGAATCGCTGAGATGAGTTTACTATTCTCCATCAAATAACGGCGGAAGGCTTCATTGCGTGGAGCATCTAATAGACCTTGTGAGGTGATGAAAGCGAGCACTCCTCCTTCGCGAATGCTGTCGAGTCCTTTGATGAAAAAGTAATTGTGAATGGTGCGTGTGGATTCTTTCTTGATGACGTCTTGTCCTTTGTTGTAGGCTCTATCGTAGACCATAAAGTCACCAAAGGGAATGTTGCTGGCGATAAGGTCATACTTGTCGGCTTCTGCGCGTTCTTCTATACTTTCAAAGGGGGCTTGCTGCACAAAGATGGTGCTTTGCCCTAGGGGATGTAGACTTTGGGCTATGCGGGCGGTGAGCAAATCTTTTTCATAGGCGTCTACCCGACCTACGTGTGGGGCGAGGGTTTCGGCAAATGCACCCATTCCTAAGGAAGGGTCTAGGCAAGTGCGAAAGGTCACACCTGTTTTCTCTAAGGAGTCGGCAATGGCATTGACGATGCGTGTGTCGGTATAAAAGGAGGTGAGGACGCTTGCCTTGATGCTCTCCCAATAGCGTTTAGCCTTATCAGCACTGGGGGCTTCTCGATAGATGAGTTGTTTGAGTGCGCAAGTGGGGGCAAAGAGGTCTTGTTCGGACTTTGACCAATAGCGGATGTCTTCGGGTTGATCGGTTCGGTTTAAGATGCACTTCAATCCGCCAAAACCTTGATAAGAGCGCAGTACTTTTTGTTCTTCCTCTGTGGCAGTGCGTTGTTCTTTCTCCAAACGAAGGAGAATACCTATGGCTGCTGTGTTGGCTGCTTATACAGCTTTTTTGTTGTAAGACATAGTAAAGAAATGAGAGAATTGAATAGAGGGTAAAGGATATGGGAGGGGGCGCAGAAAATGTGGCTTGTTTTCAAGAAAACGTGGGAGATTTTCTAAAAAAGCTCGGACTTTTTTGATGAAATCTCCCACGTTTTTATGGCTTACTTCCGACCTTTGGGTTTAGAGGTGGTGTTGTCAAACTCAAATGCGGTGGAACCATCGCCACGAAGCACGAGATGGGCATTGAATTTCTTGCCTGCTTTGCTTTGAAAACCTTTGATGAGAGTTGTGCGCTTGGTCGTCAGGAGGTCTTTCGTCTGCGCTTCGGTGAGGGTGACGCCGCATATCTCGCGAAAGACGTGGAAATCGCAACCTTCACTCTTACACTTCGCCACCTTGGGGAAGATGCCCACTGTATCCTTACCGCACATCGGACAACGATAAGTGGGATATTGAGGCTGCACTATTTGTAAAGCAAGGAGTTCACGGCAGATTTCTACCGTATAGTCCTTGATGCGTGTAGAGAAGTCCTCGGCTGATGCTTTGCCTGCTTCGATGGCGGAGAGGGCGAGTTCCCAATTACCCGTCATTTCTGCATTGGCGATGCGTTGGTCTTTGACGATGCCATAAACGGATAAGCCTTTTTCCGTGGGGAGGAGTGTTTTCTTTTCTCTGCGGATAAAGTCACGAAGTAGGAGGGTTTCGATGATACTAGCGCGCGTGGCTGGTGTACCGATGCCACAGTCGCTAATGGCTTTTCGACTGTCGGTGTCTGCTATCTCTCGACCTGCGTTTTCCATCGCAGAGAGCAACGTGGCTTCTGTAAACAAGGGCTTGGGCTTGGTTTTATGTTGCGTAATTGCTCCGTGGTCAAGTGGGAGGTTCTCTCCTTCTTGAATATTGGGAAGCTCGGCGAGGAGTTCTTCCTTGGCTTCTTCGCTTTCATCGGATTGTGTTTTCTCTCCTTGGGAAGTATAGGCTTTCCATCCTTGCGACAAAATTTGTTTGCCACGCCAGACAAAGCGATGAGTACCATCGGTTAGTTCTATCTGCATGCGCTCTTCTTGGGCATTGGGGGCGAAGGCTGCCACAAAGCGTGTGCATATCATTTGATAGATGGCTACTTCATCGGATGATAACGTCTGGGTATTTCCCTCACCTGTGGGCAAGAGGGCGTGGTGGTCGGTCACCTTGCTGTCGTCTACGGAGTGAGGATTGAGGGGATGTGGTAGTGATGTGCCGAGTTTCTGCAGCAAACTATCGACTTCTTCAAAGACATCTTGGCTAATGTAACGACTGCCCGTACGGGGATAGGTCGTTACTTTCTTTTCATAGAGGGATTATGCCAGAGAAAGGGTCTTGTCTGCGGAAAATCCTAGTTGGCGATTGGCTTCTTTCTGAAGGGTTGTCAAATCATAGAGCAAAGGTGGGGGCATTGCTGCAACCTTGCGACTGACAGAGGTGGCTACCAAGGAGGACTGACGGCTTAGCGTAGCAAATGCGGTCTGTGCTTCTCCCTCGGTTGCGAAATCCTCTGAACAAATGGTCTGAAGAAGGACACCATCTTTCTGCACAAAGGCTTGTAATCGCCAAAAGGGAACGGACGAGAATTCTTGATGCTCCAAATACCGACGGCAGATCATGGCTAGTGTGGGTGTTTGCACACGACCTAGTGAATAGACTCCGTGTCGAGCGATGGACAATGCTCGACTGGCATTGATGCCGACTAACCAATCGGCTTCACTGCGTGCTTTGCCTGCTAGATAAAGGGCATCATACGCGCATCCGGCTTTGAGCTGGGCGAGTCCCTCTCGGATGGCTTTATCGGTGAGGGACGAAATCCAAAGTCGCTGGAAGGGCTTTTGGCAACCTAGATAACCATAGATATAGCGGAAGATGAGTTCTCCTTCTCGTCCGGCATCGGTGGCTACGATGATTTGGTCGCTTTTTTCAAAACAGGAACGGATGATTTTGAGTTGCTTGAGAGCGGTTGGGTCGTCTTCAAAGTCTTTGTCTTTACGGATTTGGCGCACCATGAGCTGGAAGGGCAGTGGAACGATGGGGAGTTCCTCGGCTTTGTAAGCGCCATAGCCATATTGTTCGGGCATTGACAAGGTGATGAGATGACCGAATGCCCAGGTGACAAGGTAGCCTGCTCCTTCCAGGAAGCCGTCTTCTCGACGATTTGCTCCAACAATGCGCGCGATGTCACGCGCCACGGAGGGCTTTTCGGCAATGATACAAGTTGTCATAGCTTATTTATTATTCACACCTTGCAACCGCGCTTTGCTTTTTGTTCTTGCTTGGCTTGCTGCGCTTCTGTGGGTTGGGTCTGTTGGGATTTGAGCGGTTCTGTGAGGTCTTTCGTGGCTTCGTTGGTTTTGCCGTGATTGTTCACAGCAACCTGAGTTTTATTTTCCTCGGCTACGGCTTCAACCTTACCCTTGTCTTGTTTCTTATCAGGATTCCATTTGTAAAAACGTGGGCGGTTTTCCTCCATATCCATACGGACATAGGCATTGAAGCTCTTGCCCTCCTTGTCTACCATATTCTTGAGGTAGAGCGTGCTACCTGCATTCAAGGATTCGCGCTGTTTGTCAGAGAGCGTGAGTCCACAGAGTTTGCGAGGAATACCGCCTTGCTTTTGTCCTTGTTCTTGGTGTTGTGCCTTACGCTCCTGCAAACTCTTCTTGTCACCAAAGATAAATTCGATGCCTTTCTTTTCTGCATTGACTTGAAGCGTGGCATCAAAAGACTTGCCACTCTTCGAGGTCATACCCTCTACTTTCACAGCCTTACCTTCTATGAGGTCTTTGTATTGCTGGTCAGAGAGGGTGACGCCTTTTATTTCCTTGGGGATAGACACTCTGTCGGCACGCAAAGCGATAACTTCATTGGTCTGTGGATCAATGGAAACGTAGGCAGAGAAAGGCTCGCCGTTTTTGGGCGTTACTTCGATGGTTTTACCCAAATTTCCCGTTGCCAAAAGGGTTTCCTTTTCCTCATTCGAAAACTTGTGTCCCATATAGGGAAAGTCGAGTTGCGGTTCCTTTCTTAAGGAATGGACGGCAAGTGAGATTTTCCCTTCTTCGTCTGTTCGGAATGCAAGGCGTGCTTCGGTGTGGATGGTGGTTTCTCCCACGGGAATGGCAATCGGCAAAAGATTGGTTTTCTGCCAATTGAGCATTTTGTCGAGTTCTCCGTTCTGTTCGAGTTTTTCTTTAGAAAGTCCCAAGGTTTCAAGCATCTTCCAGTCCACTCGTTCAGGATTTATGGCTGTGGCGTTCTTCTGCTGAGGGAGGTAATCTTCGAAATCGAGCTGAATGTCTTTTATCTTCTGCTGATTGTCGGGATTTTGCTTGTTTTGCAACATTGTTTTGAGATTTGCCACAC
>JABZGM010000017.1 GCA_015259235.1 Alloprevotella sp.
CCATTGTGGGGCGTTTTCTTAATTATCTCTTATTCCCCCTCTACACACACGTATTTGCTGCAGGCACAGGAGCCAACGGCGTCATCACCAACGTCTATTCCTACACTGCGCTCCTTTTCGTCATCCTCACCTTTGGCATGGAGACAACGCTCTTCCGTTTTCTCAACAAAAATGAGGAGAAAGATCCTGAGCGTGTTTACACCACGGTTTTGGCGATGGTCGGAAGCATCGGCATCCTGTTTATGGCTTTAGTGTGGGCGTTCATCGACCCCATTGCCACACAAATGGGCTATCCCGATCATCACAACTACGTGCTCATGATGGCAGCCGTGGTGACACTGGACGCTTTTCAGGCAGTCCCCTTCTGCTATTTGCGCTATCTGAAGCGTCCTCTCAAGTTTGCCGCCCTCAAACTAAGCTTTATTGCGCTCAACATCCTGCTCAATCTTCTTTACTTCGTTGTTCTTCCACACGTGGTGCCTAGTTGGCAAATCGAAGTGGGACACGTATTTTTTGTCAACCTCATCTGCACAGGGCTCATCACTTTTGGATTTTGGAAAGAGCTCTTTGGTGTGCGCTGGCGCATGGACCGCTCGCTCATCCGTCCAATGCTGTCTTACTCTTGGCCCATGTTGGTGCTTGGCATTGCAGGTATTTTGAACCAAACCATCGACAAAATCATCTTCCCATGGCTCGTGCCTGGTGCAGAAGGACGTGTGCAACTCGGCATTTATGGCGCTGCGGTGAAAATCGCCATGATCATGGCGCTCATCACACAAGCCTTCCGCTATGCCTACGAACCGTTTGTGTTTGCAGCGGCGAAGAATGACCAATCGGGGGATAATCGCGCCACCTACGCTGCCACGATGAAGTATTTCATCATCTTCACATTGGCAGCCTTTTTGCTCGTGATGGCGTATATCGACGTGTTGAAATACCTCATGGGACGTGACTACTGGGAAGGACTTCCCACGGTGGCAGTGGTGATGGTGGGAGAAATCATCAAAGGCGTTTATTTTAACCTCTCTTTCTGGTATAAACTCACCGACCGCACCATTTGGGGGGCTTGGTTCTCTACCGCTGGTTGTGTGGTGCTCGTGGCTTGCAATCTCTATTTCATTCCACAATATGGCTACATGGCTTGCGCATGGTCTGGCGTGGCAGGCTACAGTGTCGCTATGCTCTTGAGCTACTTCGTAGGACAAAAGTACTACCCGATCAATTATCCGCTCAAAAGCATTTTCCGCTATGTTGCACTCACTGCAGTGCTCTACGTTGGAATGGTGTTTTTTGCCGATTTCATCGACAACAACGTTGCGCGAATTGCCTTTAATACGGCGCTCATCGCCATCTTCCTCACCTATATTGTGCGTACGGACTTTCCGCTCTCCTCACTGCCTGTAGTAGGTAAGTATTTTCGCAAGCACTAAATCTCAAGAATCTGAAATAGCGAGTCAAGTTTTCTCTCTTGCATTCGTGACTTCCCCCCAATTAAGGTTAGTTTCAAATTGGTGATTGCACCGAAAAATAATTCATTTCCTCCGATTTCATCGGGTTTATCTCCCTTTCATACCCCTATATTCATGAAGAGTTTCCGCTTAGAAAATGGTCTCCGCGTGGTGGTGCACTATCACCCCTCCGAAGTGCTCCACTGCGGCTACGTGTTGTGCACGGGCACTCGCCACGAAGATGCAGCCGACAGTGGCATGGCGCACTTCATTGAGCACATGAGTTTTAAGGGCACCTCACGTCGTCGCTCCCGACAAGTCAATGACTATTTGGAACGCGTGGGAGGTGAAATCAATGCTTTCACAAGTAAACAAGAAACGGTGTACTCTGCCACAGTGCTGCGCAAGGACTTCTCACGCGCAGTGGATGTGCTCACTGATATTGTTTTCCACAGCACCTATCCGCAAGCAGAAATCGACAAGGAAGTGGAAGTAATCATCGATGAAATCGATAGTTATCGCGACAGTCCCGCTGAATTGATCTTCGATGAATTTGAACAATTAGTCTATGGTGACGCTCCTTTAGGTCGCGACATTTTGGGAAATCCTGAACGCCTGCGCACCTACACCACAGCCGATGCGGTGCGATTTGCCAAAGAGCATTACATTCCTCAAAACGCCGTGTTTTACGTGCATGGAGAAGTGGAGATGCACACCGTGATTCGTCAACTTGAAAAATGGAACAACTGTAAAATGGTCGGTTCCATCGAAGATAGTTCTTCAAAAAATGCCGATTTCACCAAAGTTGCTTGCGACACTCAACAAGAGAAAGTAGAGAGAAATTGCGATGAAATCGAGGTTTTTCAAAACAAAGAGGAAGAAATAAGCGCGATTCAACCAGCTGCACCGAGTGTGCGCCGTGTCAAACGTGACACTCACCAAGCGCACGTGATGATGGGTGGTCTCACCTTTGGCAGTAATGATGACCGACGCTTCACCCTTCTTTTGCTTAACAACATATTAGGTGGTCCTGCCATGAATTCACGCCTCAATATGGCTGTGAGAGAAAAATGCGGTTTGGTGTATAGCATTGATGCCTATCTCAACACCTATCCTGACACTGGATTCTGGAATGTCTATTTCGGTTGCGACCTAGAGGACGTGAAACGTTGCTGCAAACTCGTGGAACGTGAACTCGCGAAACTGGCTCATCAACCGCTCACCACTCGCCAACTCCGTACTGCGCAAGAACAACTCTGCGGACAGATTGGAATTTCTGGTGACAATTCCGAGAGTGCTGCCCTGGCTATGGCAAAACAGTTTGCTCACTTTGGTACCTATCGCAACATTGCGCGCCTATACGAAAAAATTCGTGCGATAACAGCAGAAGAACTTCAACAGCTTGCCGCAGAGATTTATCGTCCCGAAGCGAGATACACGCTGATTTATCACTAATCCCGCGAAGAAAGGGCACAAAGAAAGACTTTTCCTCTCCCGATGAAATCGGAAGTTTTTGAAAAGTGATCGCAAAATGCAAAGCGTACTTGTAAATATCACAGAGGGAAGTACCTCGAAATCAAATTAAATTAGTAAATTTGCCCCTGTGTGCATGCGAAGATTTTCAGTGCTCCGTTCTGTCACACCACATGGGCGCAACTAAGCGGACCACTCCCGACGAAATTATCCATTATAAAAGTATAAGATGAACGTTATTACAAAGACTGTCTCCCTGCCTGATGGACGCACCATCAGCATTGAGACCGGTAAGCTCGCAAAGCAGGCGGACGGCGCAGTGATGCTGCGCATGAACAACACCATGCTTCTCGCTACCGTTTGCGGTGCCAAAGACGCTGCCCCCGGCACCGATTTCATGCCGCTCCAATGTGACTATAAAGAAAAATACTCCGCTGTGGGTCGTTTCCCCGGTGGATTCACCAAACGCGAAGGCCGTGCAGGCGACTACGAGATTTTGACCTCTCGTCTCGTTGACCGCGCCCTCCGTCCCCTCTTCCCCTCTGACTATCACGCAGAAGTGTTTGTGAACATCACACTCTTCAGTGCTGATGGTGTGGATATGCCCGATGCACTCGCTGGTTTCGCTGCTTCTGCTGCTTTGGCTTGCACCGACATTCCTTTTGATGGTCCTATCTCTGAAGTGCGCGTGGCTCGCATCAACGGAGAATTTGTGATCAACCCCACCTTCGAACAACTCAAGGGTGCCGACATGGATCTCATGGTTGCGGCTACCGAAGACAACATCATGATGGTGGAAGGTGAAATGGACGAAGTGCCTGAAAGCGCTCTCCTCGAAGCCCTCAAAGTGGCGCACGCTGCTATCAAACCTATGTGCCAAATCCAGAAGGAACTTTCTAAGGAATTGGGTAAGGACGTGAAGCGCGAATATTGCCACGAGGTGAACGATGAAGATCTCCGTGCACAAGTGAAGAACGACTGCTACCAAAAGTGCTACGACATCACGAAGTCTGCACTCGAAAAGCACGATCGTTTTGACGCTTTCGAAGCTGTTCGCGAAGAATTTAAGGTGGCTTACGCTGCCGCTCACACCGAGCTCACTGAAGACGAACTCGCTGAAAAGAATGCACTCATCGATCGCTACTATCACGATGTAGAAAAAGACGCTATGCGTCGTTGCATCCTCGACGAAGGCGTGCGTCTCGATGGTCGTAAGACTACTGACATCCGTCCTATCTGGTGCGAGGTGAATCCTCTCCCCGGTCCTCACGGTAGCGCAATCTTCACTCGTGGTGAAACACAAAGCCTTTCTACCACAACCCTCGGTACGAAACTTGACGAAAAGATGGTGGATGATGTACTCGACAAGAGCTACATGCGCTTCCTCCTTCACTATAACTTCCCTCCTTTCTCTACCGGTGAAGCTCGCGCTCAACGCGGTGTAGGTCGTCGTGAAATTGGTCACGGTCACTTGGCATGGCGCGGTTTGAAGGGTCAAATCCCTGCAGACTTCCCTTACACTGTACGCGTAGTAAGTGATATCCTCGAGTCTAACGGTTCTTCTTCTATGGCTACCGTTTGCGCTGGTACGCTCTCTCTCATGGATGCTGGTGTACCCTTGAAGGCTCCTGTGTCTGGTATCGCAATGGGCTTGATTAAGAACCCAGGTGAAGACAAATATGCTGTCCTCTCCGACATCCTCGGTGACGAAGACCACCTCGGCGATATGGACTTCAAGACCACGGGTACGCTTAAAGGTTTGACCGCTACGCAAATGGACATCAAGTGCGATGGTCTTTCTTACGAAATCCTCGAAAAGGCACTCGCACAAGCTAAGGCTGGTCGCGAACACATCCTCGGTGAGATGATGAAGACCATGGATCACCCACGTGAAGACTACAAGCCTCACGTACCTCGCATCGAAGCCTTCAACATTCCTAAGGAATTCATCGGTGCCGTTATCGGTCCTGGTGGTAAGATCATCCAAGGTATGCAAGAAGAAACGGGTGCTACCATCACCATCGAAGAAGCAGACGGCGTAGGTAAGATTCAAGTTTCTGCTCCTAACAAGGATAGCATCGACGCAGCTGTTGCTAAGATCCGCGCTATCGTGGCTATCCCCGAAGTAGGCGAGGTGTACGATGCTAAGGTCATCAGCATCATGCCTTACGGTTGCTTCGTAGAGTTCATGCCTTCTAAGGAAGGTCTCCTTCACATCTCAGAAATCTCTTGGAATCGCCTTGAAAGCGTTGAAGACGCTGGCATCAAGGAAGGTGACAAAATCCAAGTGAAGCTCCTCGAAATCGACCAAAAGACTGGAAAATTCCGTCTTTCTCACAAGGTTTTGACCGAGAAGCCCGAAGGATGGGAAGAACGTCCTGCACGTCGTCCTCGCCGCGAAGACGGTGAGCGCCGTCCCCGTCGTGAACAACGCGACTAATTCGCTTTTTAACCTAGTAGGCTGCTTTTACCTAGTAAGCTGCGTTTTAGCAGCCTATTAGCTGCATTTTGTCTATAACTTGCATTCTGCAGCATAGGATAATATACCATTTGCCCTCACATTCCCAACGGAGTGTGAGGGTATTTCTATTATCCCAAATCGGTCATTAGACCGTAAAGTGTACTTGTAATGGATAAGATAACTTCCTTTCATCTTCCATTTAGTATTGTGGTTTAGAACCGTGGAAGCATGCTCATAACTTCCAGTATTTTCTGAGAAAGTGACCTAATTCTTTACGATAGGGCAAAAAAAAAGGAAAGCCTTTTGGGCTTTCTTATCGTTGTTAAAGTTGAACGTAACCGTTTGTTACGACAACTGGTGAATAAAAACTCAATTCACGGGTCTCGGCTTCCCCGTATTGGGAAGACGAAGTTCGAGAAATGTTTGAACCTTTATGGGGTTCGGAAGATTGGGCTATTCTTGTTCAGAAGTTGCCGCTTCTTCGTTTGATTTTCATTTTACTTGTGCATTGAGTGCACGGAGTTGCTTACAGAGGGCTTGTGCCATAGCACCATTACCCATGGAGCGGTATCGGTCGATGCGATACATCAGCTCATCGATCATTTTTTGTTGTTTCATAATGTTCTAATTTAGTTGTGCAACAGCTCATGTTGTCAAAACATTCTGCCGTTTATTAATATAATGTTCTGTTTTTGTAGTGAGCAGTAGTGCTCTGATTACATTTGCAAAAGTACAACTGAAACCGTGCAAAAGCAAGTTTTTTGAGGAAAAAATGTCGTTTAAACCAATTCTCATCAGCGATTTGATAGGCAAACTTAGCAGGAATGATTGACAACTCACTACCTACATGATGACAAACGCCGACAGCGTAAAACCTACTCTTGCTAGGCTTGTAAAATGACTGCAATCTCTACGTGACAAACGTTGAAATACACAGTTTACACTTTGGATATATTCGTTTGATTCCCTTGAAAACTGCAATTACATACGGAAAATGCCTATAGACACTACTAGTGCATCCGTACGTCAACAGAAAGATTCGCTCTTTAGTGGATTATTCTATGGGCTCGTTCTCTTGCTTGTTGTTTTATCTCTGGGGTGATGTAGGTCACTAAGCTCTTGATTAAATAAGCTATTGCCCCGATGTCGTCTGTTAGTCCAGCTAAGGGGATGAAATCTGGGATAGCATCGACAGGGAGTATTAAGTAACCTAGTGCTCCAAGTACTTTCATTTTTTCTGATGTGGGTAGATTCGGAGATTTAGCTAGGTAATACAGAAGGCAGATGTTGTAGATGGCTTCTTCTCCCAGTTTGCTACTCCATTTTTTTACGGTATTCCAGAGGCTTCCTTCTGAATACTCCTTTTCGTACTTTTGGTAATCTTCCATAGTGGTAAGCGTTGAAGATAAGTAATCAATAGATTTCTTGAAGATTTGTGACCTTAATCACCTGGTCTCGGTGGTGAATTTCATTGGGGGATTGGATTTCTTGGTCTTTTTAGTAGTAGAACGAATGATGATGTTTGGGAGTGTTTAACCCAAATTGCTCATTATATTCTGAACAAATTATCCTTTTATGAAAAACAAAAAGAGGTGCTGCAAAAACGAGTTTTGCAACACCTCCTATGTTTATAATACTACATCATCGAAAATCGGTGTGCAGTGAGGTAAACCTACAAATTAGAGGTTAGGATTGATTTTGTTCCATTCAGATACGGGAGGAACAATGTTGAGCGTAACGAGTTCGTCGCGCATCTTGCAGAGGTGTTCGTAGCTAGCATCGAGGGCTGCCACTTCGTCAGCAGTACCCACGGGCATCTTGTAGCTGCAACCGTTGGCGTCGAGCACAGTGTCCATAGCCATCATGATGTTTTGATACTTTTCGTTCTTCACGTAAGTACCAGCAGGGTAGCGGAAAGTTTCGCCGCCCATCACGCTGCGAATCATTTCTACAGAGAGGTAAGAAGGGCTTTGGAAAGAAGAGCGACCGCGGAGCTTGATGATAGCAGCACCACCTTGTGTCACGTCCTTGCGCATTTGAGCCCATTCTTCTTCGGGGAACTCAGCAGTGCCGATGATGTCAGAAAGTTTGCGACCAGCGATTTCAACAGCAGAACCGAATACAGCCATTTGTTCACCGTGACCACCATAAGTGGCGCAACCCTTCACTTCGTTTTGCATCACGCCGAACTTCTTAGCGAGTGCGCTTTGAAGACGAGTAGAGTCGAGCGCAGCGAGCGTAGTCACTTGACCAGGCTTGAGGCCAGAGTAGAGGAGAGTAACAAGACCAGTGAGGTCAGCAGGGTTGAAGATGATGACCACGTGCTTCACATCGGGGCAGTAAGTCTTGATGTTCTTACCGAGTTCTTCAGCGATTTTGCAGTTACCAGCGAGGAGATCTTCGCGAGTCATACCTTCCTTACGAGGAGCACCACCAGAAGAGATGATGTATTTGGCATCCTTGAAGGCTTCAGCTACGTCGGTAGTAGCAGTGATGCGAGCATCGTTGAAGCCGCATTGGCGCATTTCTTCAGCCACACCTTCGGGAGAGAATACGTCGTAGAGGCAGATGTTGGAAGTGAGGCCCATCATGAGCGCACTTTGTACCATGTTGGAGCCGATCATGCCAGCTGCGCCAACGATTACCAATTTTTCGTCAGTTAAAAATGCCATTGTTCTTGGAATTATAATAGATGAATAGATATATTATCAGTTGATGATTGATGAACTATACAGCAAATTTACAGATAACTTTTGGAATCGTGGAGTATTAGTGAAACTTTTTTCGGAGGATTGCTGAAAAAAATGAAGTCTGGATTTGAGAAAAATGGAGTTCTTCTTGCTTGTGTTTATATTTATCGGTACTTTTGCGGCGAAAAGTAAGCAATTTACTTGATTTTTCTCCTTCCTTTCAAAAATATCTCTTATGAACGCTTCAAAAGTTCTCGAAGACCTCAAACATCGTTTCCCCAATGAACCTGAGTATCATCAGGCGGTGGAAGAAGTACTCTCCACTATCGAAGAGGAGTACAATAAGCATCCTGAGTTTGACAAGGTGAATCTCATCGAACGTCTCTGCATCCCAGAGCGTGTCTATACTTTCCGTGTCACTTGGATGGATGACCAAGGCAACATCCGCACCAACATGGGCTATCGTGTGCAGCACAACAATGCTATCGGTCCTTATAAAGGCGGGCTGCGTTTCCACTCTTCGGTCAATCTTGGTATCCTCAAGTTTTTGGCTTTTGAGCAAGTGTTCAAAAATGCGCTCACCACGCTCCCTATGGGTGGAGCAAAAGGAGGTTCAGACTTCTCGCCACGTGGTAAGAGTGCTGCCGAGGTGATGCGTTTCTGTCAAGCCTTCATGCTGGAATTGCACCGCAACATTGGCGCAGACTGCGACGTGCCTGCCGGTGACATCGGTGTGGGTGGTCGTGAAGTGGGCTATATGTTTGGTGCTTACAAAAAATATACGCGCCAATTTGAAGGCGTGCTCACGGGCAAGGGACAGGAATTTGGCGGTAGCCTCATTCGTCCAGAAGCTACGGGCTATGGTAATGTCTACTTCCTCCAACAGATGTTAGCTACTCGTGGAGAGTCTATTGAAGGCAAGACGGTACTGATTTCGGGTTCGGGCAATGTGGCACAATACACCGCCGAAAAGGTGTTGCAACTTGGGGGAAAGGTGCTCACACTCTCCGACAGTGATGGTTTTATCTATGACCCCGACGGCATAGACCGCGAAAAACTGGACTATGTGATGGAGTTGAAAAACCTCTATCGTGGTCGCATTCGCGAATATGCAGAGGAGTATCCCACGGCGCAATACTTTGAAGGTCAGAAACCTTGGGGCATCAAGGCAGATATTGCGCTTCCTTCAGCCACACAAAACGAACTTGATGGCGAGCACGCGAAGACACTGGTGGCAAATGGTTGCATTGCAGTGAGTGAGGGGGCAAATATGCCTTCTACTCCCGAGGCTATCCAGGTGTTCCAGGACACTAAAATCCTCTATGCACCGGGCAAGGCTGCCAACGCAGGCGGTGTTTCGGTGTCTGGTTTGGAGATGAGTCAAAACTCTGCGCGTCTGTCATGGACGGCAGAAGAAGTGGACGCGCGTTTGCACCAAATCATGGAGAGTATCCATGAGGCTTGTGTGAAATATGGCACAGAAGCCGATGGCTATGTGAACTATGTGAAAGGAGCGAACATTGCTGGTTTCATGAAGGTGGCAAAAGCCATGATGGCACAAGGCGTGATTTAATCCGAAATATGGGCAACAAACAACGAATAATTGTAGATGTGGAATTCAGACAGAAAGTCAAAGAGGCTTTAAGGTATTATGTGTATGCCTTGGTTGATCCAAGAAATAATAAGATATTCTATATAGGTAAAGGTAAGGAAAACAGGGTTTTCCAACATGCAAAGGGTGCTCTAGATGATATTCTAGAGGATGCTCTTTCTGAGAATGCTCCTAATTTGAAGCTTGACACCATTCGAAGCATCATATCAGAAGGGAAAAAGGTTGCCTATTACATTATTCGTCACAATCTAGAGGAAAAAGAAGCATATCTAGTAGAATCTACCTTGATAGATATGCTGACATATTCGTCATTCAATCATGATAACCAGTTAACAAATCTCGTAGCCGGTCACCATCAATGGGATGAAGGTATTAAGACAATAGAAGAAATCAACGTCTTATATGATTGCGCAAAGATTGAAGTAAAGGATGGAGATTATATACTTTTGGTAAATCTCAATCAAAGTTACAATCAGACCAAAGCAAAAGGAGTGTATAAGAGAAACGATATCTACGAGTCAACGCGAAAGTATTGGAAAATATGCCGTGAAAAGGCTAAACAAATAGACTATGTACTTGGCGTGTATAAAGGTGTTGTGAGATGTGTCATTAAGGTCGAAAAGTATTCATTTGTTGAGCAAGCTGAGGATGGAACCCTCTTTTCAAAACCTCGTTGCTGCTTTGAAGGGGAAAACTGTCTGGACTCTCCATATATGAATAAAGATGTCAGTGATTACCCTTTCGGTAGTGGTGGAGCTATTAGATATATTTAGCCTGACAAAAGGGTGATGTAACAGAGGAACTTAGGAGTGTTTTTGGGATAATACCGTTTGTTTTTTCACCACAATAATAAGAATTTTGGTGCTTACACACAACTTTAGGATACCATCGGAATCCTGCTATAGTAGACTCCGTATCACTCTTTGATAAAACAAAAAATCCGTGGACGATGTGATATTCGTCCACGGATTTTTTCATGTTGTAAGGAGTTTGTATTTAGAGTGAGCGGAGATTAGAACCAAAGACTACCACTCTCTTTGTCTACCTCACCCAAGATTTGTTCGAGCCATTCGTTGACGGCTTGTGGAATGGTGATGTTGTAGGCGCGAGCCGTAGAAGTGACTAAGCGTTGTTCGTCGGTGTTGAGGTCGGCAAAGGTCACGCGTTCGAGTTTTTCCCACAAACCAGTCTCTTCGCGCGATGCGTAAACGATGAAAGGCACGGTGAATTGTGCTTCGAGATGTGCCAAATTGCGCTGACCAGCGCGAGGAGCGACAAAACCCGTGGGAGTGCCGCCGAGGAATTTGGCGTTGTTTTCAAAATGATATAAACTGATGCTCATGTTGAAACGCTTGCGCTCACGTTTGAAGAGGAAGAAACCCTTCGTTCCTATGGGATTTTCAGGGGTGAAAATCAATCCCAATTTGTTATCACCTATGACGCGAGAACCGCGGAGTTCAGCTTTAGGCACGACTTTTTCCATTAACGGTGGTTTCCTTCAAGATGCCGTTGGTGGGATTTGTGTCCATGTAGGTGTAGCTGAACAAAGAGTCGGTGACATTGTCGTCTTGCTGTTGTTTACCATCGAAAGTGGGCACCACATCTTTGGCTTGGAAGAAGTGCTGGTGCGACTTGCTCTCACCATTTTCCGCAATTTCAGTGGTGATGTCTTTACCATTTTTGTCGAAATACTTGATCCACAAGCCATAGGGATATTGGTATTCGTTGGCACTCATCACGCGAAATACAGAGTCGCTGCCTTCTGCGAGTTTCCATTTATTGCCTTCGCGCACGAGTGTGATGTGCTGCACAGCTTTTTTGTAGAGAATGCCTTTAGCGTCAGCGTCTTGGTGAAAAGCCACTCCGTGGAAGTGTCCTCCGGCGAGAGTGAGTTGCACCTTGGCAGGTGCATCATCGGTTGCCACTTCTTTGTCGTGGTGAGCAGCAACGGTGTCGGTTTTGACGATTTTAGATTCGGGGGTAATCCAGGCTTCGTCAATGCCACAAGCTGCAAAAGCAAATCCGCTGAGCAGCACAACGAGGAGGGAGAGAATCTTTTTGTTCATAGTGAAATGTGTGAATGAAGTGAGAAAAAAGAGGAATTGTTGAAGTCGGAGTTATAGATGAGAAATCTATTGACGACTGACGGTGATGGGGAAGCGCATGCTCAAGTCCCAAGCGTCTTCGCTGAGTTGTCCAGGGGAGGGCGCATAGAAGGGAGAAAGAGCGTGATTGCGACGGCTATATTTGGACACACGCGCATGCATGAGGCGGATGTTGAGGTCAAACTTTTGAGCTTTGTGGAAACGGAAGTAGCCTTTGAATCCGATGGGATTGTCTTTCCCAATCCAGCGCACACCGCTAGTTCCCATTTCTTGCGACCAAGGGTCGGTGTCGCCGTAGGTGTAAGACAATATGAGGTTTGTTTTTTCGTTGTTGCGCACCTTTCCTTGTAGCGTGTAAAGACTGTCGGCAGTGAAAAAGTGCTGGTGAATCTTGTCTTGACCGTTTTCTACAAATTGATAAGTGATGTCTTTGTACAGGAGGTCGAAGTATTTGATGTCGAGACGATAAACGAGGGTTGTGTCTTCTGAATTTTGGAAAACGTCGAAGCCTGATTTGCTGCTCGAAATTGGCGCCCATCCGATGTGCTTTTGCAACATATATTCGATGGTTTGCGTGTTCATCTGTTCCACTTTGGGGTCAATGAGCGGAGTAAAGACTTGGTTCACGAGACGTCCAGGAGTCAAGGTCAAACGTACACTGATGGGGTCGCCGTGGTCTTTGCTTTTACGTTCGTCGACGGCTTCGTGTACGGTGGTGTCGCAACTTGCCATACCCAGAAGCAGCGCAAGCATGAGCGAGAGGAGGGAGAGAATTTTGTTCATATCGAAGGGTTGTGTTAGAAAGATTTTTGTGATAACGATTTTACTTTAGAAATCCCAAGTGAGCATGAGACGCACATCGCGTCCGAGATCGTGTGCGTAGTAGCGGAAACGATTGGTGTATTCGCGATAAGTGAGGTTGAAGATGTTGTCTGCTGTGAGAAGGAGGTGGAGGTGATGACCATTGCGCAGCACAAAATTGGCACTTACCTCTGCACCCCATAGTTGATAAGCAGGCGGAGTGTGGTCGATTAAGTCGGCTTTTGCATCAAAGCGGTGCTGTTTTGCCACAAAACGATGGATTACTTTAGCGTGAATGTCGTGCAGATGTCCCCAATCTCCGATTTCCCAACTCAAACTCTGCGTGGAGCGGAAAGAAGGGATGTATGGCAGCATCCGGTTGGTCTTTGTTTCGTTAGCCCACACCATACTTCCACTCAGTGCATAGCGCAATTTGGGAAGCAGCGTTGCAGAAAGATCTGCATCAAACCCTCGGAAGAAGGCATTTGCACTGCGATATTGAAACACGGGATAAGCTCCTGCCACCATGGTGATTACCTCCTTTGTAGGTTCGTCATAGATATAATTGTCTATCCATTGGAGATAAGCATCTACCGAAGCGGAGAAGCGCGGAGTGGTGAAACGCAAAGAGGTCACCCATTTCGCACTCACTTCTGGACGCAGCGTAGAGTCACCACGTGCAAAGAGTCCGCTCGATTGTTCCACACCATAACTGTAGAGTTCGTGAACGTGCGGAGCGCGCCATGCTGTGCCGAAGTTGGAGAGGACATCGAGTTGCGGCAACAAATGATAGTGTGCACCAGCAGAGTAGGTGAAGTTGGTGTAGTGCGACAAACCGCCGTAATCTTCTCCAAAAATGTCTTTTCCGCGTGCATCAAGCGTTTGTCGGTCTGCGCGAGCACCGAGTTCTGCACCCCAATCGCGTCCGGTGTATTTTTGAATACCAAAAACTCCCAGGTTTTGCTGACTATAATTGGGGATAATCGGCACAACTCCCGTGCCAGGTTCGTTGTAGTTGTTGATCGTTCCGTAGAAAGCTCCCACTTCGCTCGACCAATGTTCAGCATAAGTGTGTTTCCATTGCACATCGGTTTGAGCATTATTGAGACGCAAATCCAAAGTAGGCACCATCGAGCGATAATTTCTGCGTTGGTTGTATTCGCGGCGATCATCGTGCTGAAAAGCCGACTGCAGCGATAAGCGACTTCCGTTGGAAAAAGTGTATTTTGCTTCCACTTTCGCCACGTGATGTTGCACCTTTTGGTGAGGATAGTCGATTTGTCGCGTCCAAGGATAGAAATTCACCGGCTGACCTATCTTGATGCGCTCGCGAAGCAAGCTTTCGTCTCCCATTTGTGCGCTATAAAGAACTCCAATTTCTGTGGAGAACAGACTGTAATATCCTTGTAGTTTCCATTGAGGATTGCGCCAACCGAAGGTCACCGAACCATTCATTTCGCGCACGCCAGTGTTGTTGAGCAAATAACTTCCAGTGCTGCGGTCGCCACCATTTACATAAGTTCCTTGCACGCGCCAAGCCGCATTTCCTCCCAAGAGAGGAAAACCTTGACTCAACTGCTGCGTGAAGGCGAATTTTCGTCCGTTTGTGCCGTAAAGTCCGCTCAATTTTCCCATCAACTTCCGCTGACCATAAGGCAACAACTGTCCTTCCATCAGCACGACCCCACCGAGTGCTTCCGAACCATAGCGCACACCTTCTGCACCTTTCACCACGGTGATGCGTCCCGCTGTGTTAGCATCCAATTCGGGCGCATGATCCACACCCCATTGTTGTCCTTGTTGTCGCACCCCATTGTTGATAATCAGCAGACGATTGCCGTACATGCCGTTCACCACGGGTTTCGCTATCGTAGCTCCCGTCTGAATCATACTTACTCCCGACACTTGCGAGAGCATTTCTGCGAAAGTTCCTCCCAGATTTTTGGAAATCTCTGCTGCACCAAGGGTGCGAAACACTGCATTCTGCGTGTGCATCACCCGTTGTCCATTCACCACAGCCTCATTGAGTTGATTGCTCATCAATCTCATTTGCACGCGCAACGGCTGGTGGTGGCGCACTTCGTCCACAGCTACTGCCAAAGGTGAATATCCCACTGCGCGAAGCAGCAAACTGTCGCCTTTGAGTTGAGAAGACGCTATGTGCAATGTGCCGTCGCTAGCAGAGGGAGCGATGTCTTTGTGTCGCGCCACGCTAACTCCCATCACGGGGACACCATTTTCTGCATCAAAAACAATGATGCGGAAGAAATTAGAATTTTGAGCAAATGTAGGCAATGCGGCAGATAGTAGGCACAGCACAACCATCGACCACAAGGCGAAATTCGTTGAGAAAAATCGCTTCATAGAGAAATACTAGTCATCGTCTTACACTCCGGATAGCAATAGTGAGAGTTATCCCAGATGCAAATGCCGAAGCTGCAGAAACACCTCGTAAGCAAAAGGGATGTTTCCGTAATGAGAATACAAAAAAGAAAAAATAAGGGAAGAAGATTTGCCTTTTGGGGCAAATAAAGGCTTAGACGAATGGATATAGCGGCTCTTCAAAGGAAGGTCTACACCACGTGAAAGGAATCTACGCCAATGTGTTATGCCTGCGGAGGTCCGCGAAGTTGAGGAGTGGTCACGGCAACCGAGCACACCGCATCGGCATGTTGCTGGTAGGCAACACGCACCGTGGGAACACCAAAAGAAAAGGCCGTGAAAGTGGGGGGAGTGAAGGGGGAAATCAAGAAATGGCAGATGGCGCAATCGTGACCATCTGTGCTGTTGCCTTTCCCCTCATCTGAAGAGTTTTTCTGATGTTGCGCAAGGTGTTTGCGCTGGTTGTCATGCTGTTTTTGCGTGGCTTGAGCATTTCTGTCCTCAGCCGTCGAAGTAGAAGGGGCATGCAGGGTGCGTGCCACAAAGTTGCATTCCACCTTGTCCAACGAAGTCCCATGCTGGTGAAATCCCTTCACCAACACTTGAGGCAAAAATGACAATAGCATGACCCATGCCATCATCATAGCCTTGTATTTTCGTTTGAACATTCGTAGCATGATAGAGGCAAAGATAGAACGAATTTTTGAAAATGGCAAGGGGTGCAGCAAAAAGTGTAGCAGTTTTTCTGTTTTTCTTGCAATTCAGCAAAGAGAAGTTTCTATATTCCTCCTCTTGGATTGAGGAAAAACAAATCAATCCAGTCTAAAAGGCTAGACTGGATCGACATCAAAGTAGAGGGTTACGTTGCGAAATTGGGGTAGGGCGATGAGTCCATCGCGATATGCACGAAGCATTTGGCGAACTTCTGTGGCGCTTCGTGAGGGATCTACCTTCAAGAGTATTTTGCGAATGTGGAGCAGTTGCACATATCCCACGTGCGGACGGTCGGGACCGAGGAGGTCTTCGCCAAACTGAGGCTGCAACCACGCTGCCAACTGGCGGGCTGCGCCTGCCACCACACGTTCTTCGCGATGTTTCAGATAAATGGCGATGAGGCGCACCACAGGAGGAAAGCGAAACTGATGGCGGTTGCGCATCTCTTGCCGAAACATTGCACCATAGTCTCCTGCCACTATCTGTTGCACCACCGGAAGTTTGGCTTGTCGTGTTTGGAGCACCACACGTCCTTGTTTGCCGCGTCTGCCAGCGCGACCTGCGACCTGTGAGAGCATTTGAAAAGCACGTTCGTGGGCGCGAAAATCACATTGATTCAGCAGTTGGTCTGCGTTGATGATGCCCACCACACTCACCCCACCAAAGTCCAATCCTTTCGTCACCATCTGGGTGCCTACCAAAAGATTAGTTTGTCCGTGTTGGAAGTCGCGAATGATGCGCTCGTAGGCGGAGCGAGAGCGTGTGGTGTCGAGGTCCATGCGCCCTACTTTGGCTTGGGGGAAGCAAGTTTCGATGGCAGCTTCAATCTTTTCCGTACCGGCTCCCATGTCGCGCAAGTCAGCCTGTTCACATTGTGGACAGTGGGTGGGCACATCATAGTGGGTGCCACAATAGTGACATACCATTTTGTTCATTTTCAAATGGAGGGTCAGCGGCACATCGCAGCGTGTGCAGTGAGGCGACCATCCACAGCTGCGGCATTGGAGCACTGGACTGTAGCCACGGCGATTGAGAAACACGATGGCTTGTTGTCCTTGTTGGAGAGCGGCTTGTATCTCATCGCGCAGTCGTGGAGAGAAGGGGGTTGGCATCAAGCGTTTGCGGCGCAGTTCAGCCACGTCTTCCACCACAATTTCGGGCATCGCCACCTCGCCAAAGCGTTGGTTCATGGCTACATAGCCATATTTTCCCTCTTGGGCGTGGGCATACGTCTCTACGGAGGGGGTGGCAGTGCCAAGGAGCACCTTTACCCCTGCCTGATGTGCCATGAGGATGGCGGTATCGCGTGCATGATAGCGCGGTGCAGGGTCTTGCTGTTTGTAGCTCGATTCGTGCTCTTCGTCGATGATCACCAAACCTAGGTTTTGGAAGGGAAGGAACAGGGAAGATCGAACACCGAGAATGAGAGGGAAAGGAGCATCGGAAAGTTGTTTCCTCCACAGTTCTACGCGCTCATTATCGGGAAACTTGGAATGATAGACCCCTAACTGCTCTCCAAACACACGTCCGAGACGATCGGTGATTTGGGTAGTAAGCGCAATTTCGGGGAGGAGAAACAATACTTGTTGTCCGCGCGCAATCGTTTCTTTAATCAACTGGATGTAAACTTCCGTCTTTCCACTTGAAGTCACCCCATGGAGCAGCACCACGCGTTGTTTTTCCCACAAAGCCACAATCTCATCGTGCGCTTTTTGTTGTGGTTCGCTGAGAGGGTGGTGTAGGCTTTCGGGGAGAGCCTTGTGCAGTTTGAGACGTCCCACTTCCACATTGTATGTCTCGAGCACTCCGCGCTTCACGAGCGCAGGAATGCCAGTCGTAGAATCACCAAGCTGTTCTTGGAGCAAATGGCGCTGTACTGGTTGCAACAAAGAGAAGTTTTTCAGGGTCGTGGCACTTTCGATGCCTGCCATATCAAGAAAAGCAAGGAGCGCCTCGCGTTGACGTTCCGCACGCTTTAGTTGATTGTCCAGTTGTAAGAGGGCTTCCTCCGAATGATAGGCATCAGCCAAACGGAGCATCGTGGTGGTCTTACTCTTGAAGGATTGGCTCACGCGCTCTTCCACTTCCACGCATCCGATTTCGATGAGGCGTTTTGCCGCGCGAGTCAGTCCAGGGAGAGGAAGCGTTTTGCGCACTTGCTGCAAACTCTGTGCTTTGGAAAGTGCGCGGAGGAGGGCTTGTTCCGTCTTCGTCAGTTGTTCATCATCAGGGTCTGCATCTTCAGTCGCTACAAGAAGCGTTTCGCTCTCTAGCTTTAAGCCAGCAGGTAGGGCCGCTTTCATCACTTCGCCAGGGCAGCAGAGATAGTATTGCGCCATCCAGCGCCAAAGCTCAATCTGTTGAGGTAAGAGTAGGGGATGTTCATCCACCAACTCCTCTATGTCCTTTATTTTTTCGGCTTCTACAGTGTTGTTTCCATCATGGAGGCGGATGACAATGCCGGTGTAGCGTTTGGATTTTCCCAAGGGAACTACCACGCGTGAGCCTACGACAAGGTTTTCTCCCAATGTGGGAGAAATGCGATAGGTATAGGCTCCTGGAACTGCCAAAGGAAGAACGACGTCTGCGTAGTGTGGCATGGGAATAGTGGAATTTTATTTGAAATCTAATTCGAGTTGCGCTCGATCGCCTAAGAGGTTGAAGGTCATGCGATGGTAGGGAGTGGTGCCGTGTTTGGAGATGCCCGCACGATGTTGGCGGGTGGGATAACCAGCATTGCGGTCCCAGCCATAGTGAGGATATTGTTGATGAAGTTCCGTCATATAGTCATCGCGATAGGTCTTGGCTAAGATAGAAGCTGCAGCGATGGAGAGGTACTTTCCATCGCCTTTTACGATGGTCGTGTGGGGGATAATCACTGGTTCTTCTGTGGTTTTTACTGCCTTATCCGTGTGTCGTCTTGTTTTATCGTGATAAGGTTTGAATCGATTGCCATCTACGATGATGTATTCGGGGCGAATGGTGAGCCCCTCTAGAGCACGGTGCATGGCGAGGATGGCGGCATTGAGGATGTTGATACGGTCTATCTCCTCAGGGTCCACTTGTCCCACACACCAAGCTAGCGCATCTCGTTCAATGATAGTACGAAGTTCTTCTCGCTTTTTAGCAGACAGCTGTTTGGAATCGTTGAGCAGTGGGTTCTCATAGTTGGGAGGGAGAATGACCGCGGCGGCAAAGACTGCGCCTGCCAAACAGCCGCGCCCCGCTTCATCGCAACCGGCTTCGATGAGTCCTTCTGAGTTGAAATGAGATTGTAGCATAAAATTATCCTGTTCTTCCTTGGAAACCTCCAAACAAGCAGGGAATCTACAAAGAAGAACGATTGAAGCTGCACGTCAGTGGCATGCAGCAAAGGGACGAAAAGAGATTAGGGTGGAGTCTAGAGCACAACAGCAGTACCAGTGGCTACCACCATGAGCATGGATCCGTTAGCTCCTACGGTGTTATAGTCAATATCAACACCAACGATGGCATTTGCTCCCATCATTGAGGCTTGCTTTTCAAGTTCACGGAGCACTGTTTCTTTACCTTCACGGAGCACCTTTTCATAAGTGTTGGAGCGACCGCCGAAAAAGTCTGTGAGGTTGGCTAGAATGTCCTTGATAAAGTTGGCACCAATGATGCTTTCTGCACTGATGACCCCAAGGTATTGACGGATGGGTTGACCATCTACTTGATAAGTGGTTGTGATGAGCATAGGATTTGTATTTTGGTGTAATAGAGAATGTGGAATAGAGGGTTTACTCTTCTTGCAAAGGTAATACATTTAGC
>JABZGM010000180.1:0-1564 GCA_015259235.1 Alloprevotella sp.
CGCATCGAGAGTTTGCGTTGTAGATAAGCCCTCTTTATACGCTCCTGCCCCGACGCTTTGAAACATCGGGGCAGCAGTGAAGAGATAATCTAAGGTTTGTTGATAGTCCATTGCGTTTCTACTTACAACCTTTCGTTCACTTAACTAAAGTAAGCACGGAAAGAATTGAAAATTTTATTCAGAATGCTGGGAGAAGGCTTCAAGTTGTCGCTTTCTTTCATTGCTTCAAATGCCTCCTTTTCTTCCTTAGACAGCGTTTCGGGGATGTAGACGGAGATATTGATGACAATGTCGCCACGTCCATAGCCATAACCTTGCACAGCTGGGAGACCCTTACTGCGCAGACGCATACGTGTGCCAGGTTGTGTGCCAGGTTTGATGGTCACGCGAGCTTTTCCTTCGAGCGTAGGCACTTCCACTTGGTCACCCAAGGTTGCTTGGCTCACGGTAAGGAGAAGGTTATAAATCAAATCATTGTCATCACGGATGAAGTGTTCGTGTGGCAACTCCTCGATAAGGACTTGAATGTCGCCTGGTACGCCGTTGTGCTTGCCGGCATGTCCCTTTCCCGGAGCGGTCACGACCATTCCTTCAGCTACGCCCGCAGGGATGCGCACTTCGATCACTTCTTCCCCAGCCACAACGCCATCACCGTGGCATTTTTTGCACTTGTGGGTCACCACTTTTCCCTCACCATGACAAGTGGGGCAAGGGCTCTGTTGTTGCATCGTGCCGAAGATGGTACGTGCATTGCGAATCACATAGCCGCTACCATGGCAAGTGGAGCAAGTTTCTGCATTGTGTCCTGGTTCACTTCCTGAGCCATGACATTCGTTACACTCAACTTGCTTTTTTATCTTGAACTTTTTCGTTACGCCAGTAGCGATTTCTTCGAGAGTGAGTTTGGTTTTCAAACGCAAATCTCCACCGCGGTATTGCTGAGGTCCAGCAGAGGCACCGCCTCCACCGAAACCGCCAAAACCTCCGAATCCGCCACCGCCAAAGATGTCGCTGAAGTGTGAGAAGATGTCGTTGATGTCGGTAAATCCGCCACCAAATCCTCCAGCTCCTGCACCACCCTCGAAAGCAGCTTTACCAAATTGGTCATAGCGTTGTCGCTTTTCAGGATCGCGCAATACCTCGTAGGCTTCTGCCGCTTCCTTAAACTTCTCTTCAGCTTCTTTGTCACCAGGGTTTTTATCTGGGTGATATTTCATAGCTACCTTACGGTAAGCCTTCTTGATCTCAGCGTCACTGGCACTTTTGTCGACACCGAGTATTTGATAGTAGTCTAAATCTGCCATTGTTTTGTTGCTTGTTAGGATGAAAAATATCCGCGCACGGGCGGTAAACCATTTTATCCCAAATCGGTCATTAGATCCTGAACAGATTTCATTGGATTGTTGAGCAGATGGTTGGTTGTGAGTTCGAAGGCGTAGCGGGCTACGTCGAGAACAAACAAGAAACATGATGCCAATAAGAAAAAAAAGAGCGACATTCTTTTGGGGAATGTCGCTCTAAATATGTTTCCTCATGTGAGGATTTGAGTGTTTATGTACTCTTA
>JABZGM010000180.1:1574-4462 GCA_015259235.1 Alloprevotella sp.
CAAGTAAATGAAAGATGCTAGGAAGTTATCTTCTCTATAACGAATTGTACTATAACGGTCTAATGACCGATGTGGGGTTATTGTCCCACCACCACTTTGGCGTGGCGCAACACTTTGTCGTTGAGCATATAGCCCGTTTGCACGCAGTCGATGATGTGATTCTTTTGTTGCTCATCTTCTGTGGGGAAGAGAGCTACAGCTTCGTGGAAATCAGTGTCAAACTGAGCTTCCTTAGTTTCCATCTTCTTCAGACCTTGTTGTTCGAGTGTGCGTTGCAACTTTTGGAAAATTAGCGACAAGCCTTCGCGCAAAGTTTCTACTTCTTCGCTTTTTGCCAAATTTGCTTCAGCGCGCTCCATATCATCAAGGATGGGAAGCAAACTTTCGAGCACTTTCTTACCACCATTGAGAATCAATTCGGTGTGGGTAGCCATACTGTGCTTGCGGAAATTTGCGAAATCGGCTGCCTGTCTCAAAATCTTATCTTTGAGTTCTGTAATTTCAGCCTCAGCTTGTGCCAACTTTTCGGCATCAGTCAGTTCTGCTGCAGGAGCTTCTGTAGCTTCTGTTGCAGTTTCTGCTTGATTTTGAACTTCTTGCTCGTTTGTTTCGGGCTGAGTTGTTTCGTTGTTGGTTGTATTGTTAGTCAATGGTTCCTTTTCTTCCATGATTTTATGCTTATTAGTTTGACCCTCTTTCTGCAAATATTATGCCGAAAGAGGGTCAATGTGTAGAATTGTCAGCTAGTTTGCACCATGTCCTAGTCGCTAGCTGTAGAGATTGTCGAAATTTATGCCTTACCTTCTCCGTAGAGTTGTTCACGCAGTTCGCGGATGCGAGCATCGTGCACGTAGTCTTCGTAGCTCATCAACTTGTCAATCGTGCCGTTGGGGGTGAGTTCAATCACGCGATTAGCAACGGTGTTGATAAATTCGTGGTCGTGTGAGGAGAAGAGGATGTTACCCTTGAAGCCTTTAAGGTTATTGTTGAAGGCTTGGATAGACTCCATGTCGAGGTGGTTGGTAGGCGTGTCGAGAATCAAGCAGTTGGCATTGCGCAGTTGCATACGGGCAATCATACAACGCATCTTTTCACCACCCGAAAGCACGTTGACCTTCTTGAGGATTTCCTCGTCTTTGAAGAGCATACGTCCGAGGAACGCTTTGAAATACACTTCGTTGCCTTCGCCATATTGAGAGAGCCAGTCGAGCATATTGAGATCTGTGTCGAAGAACTCTGTGTTGTCGAGTGGCAAATAAGCCGTAGTGATGGTGACGCCCCATGAGTAAGTACCAGCAGCAGCTTCTTGGTTACCATTGATAATCTCAAAGAGAGCCGTCATCGCACGAGGGTCGTGGCTGATGAATACCACCTTTTCTTCCTTCTCCACTTGGAAATTCACCTTGTCGAAGAGCACTGTGCCATCGTCGGCTACAGCTTTAAGGTCTTGCACTTCCAAGATTTGGTTACCGGGCTCGCGTTCCATCTGGAAGATAATACCTGGATAGCGACGAGTAGAAGGCTTAATCTCTTCCACATTGAGCTTTTCGAGCATCTTCTTACGAGAAGTCGTTTGCTTACTCTTCGCCACGTTTGCAGAGAATCGGCGAATGAACTCTTCCAACTCCTTACGTTTTTCTTCTGCTTTCTGACGTTGGTTTTGTGCTTGGCGGAGTGCCAACTGAGAAGATTCGTACCAGAAGGAATAGTTACCAGAGAAGAGCGTAACTTTACCGAAGTCAATGTCCACCGTATGGGTACAAACTTGGTCAAGGAAGTGGCGGTCGTGGCTTACCACAAGGACAGTGTGTTCCACATTGCCGAGGTATTCTTCGAGCCATTCCACCGTCTCGAGGTCAAGGTCATTGGTAGGCTCGTCGAGGAGCAAGTTGTCGGGCTCACCAAAGAGGGCTTGTGCCAACATCACGCGCACTTTCTGTTTGTTAGAAAGCTCACCCATGAGTTTGCCATGGAGATTTTCCTTGATGCCAAGACCAGAAAGAAGCGTTGCTGCGTCATTCTCTGCGGTGTATCCACCGATTGTAGCAAACTTGTCTTCGAGTTCAGCCACTTTGATGCCATCTTCGTCCGTAAACTCTTCTTTGGAATAGAGTTCATTGCGCTCTTGCATCACCTGCCACATCACAGTGTGTCCTTGCAGTACGGTGTCGAGCACTGTCTGGTCGTCAAATTTGAAGTGGTCCTGTGAGAGCACAGACAGGCGTTCGCCTGGACCAAGTTCAACTTTACCTTTGGTTGGTTCAAGTTCGCCACTAATAGCTTTGAGCAGTGTAGACTTACCGGCACCGTTTGCGCCAATAACACCATAGATGTTGCCGTTGGTAAACTTCATGTTTACGTCCTGATAGAGGATGCGCTTACCAAATTGTACGGCGATGTTGGAGAGAGTGATCATTTATAACGTAGTTGTTTTTGCTTAATTGTAAAGTCGCTCATCTAGAATCTCGTTGTGAAATGAGAAGCCCATGAGCACTAAAGTAACAGGTCTGCACAGATTCTGCCACTTTCCAGCTTACAAAGTTACGTATTTTTCTGCAGATGAGCGAACAACCCATGAAGTTTACCACTAAAAGTCCATTGCACTTGTGATAAATGTGCAATGGTCTTGACAATCTACGGCAGTTGTGCTTCCTCTTTTGGGGAATATTGAGTCTTTGTGTCGATTTATCACCTCATAACTCAAGAGACGAGTAAAGCCCTTCCACATCTTCTACTTGAGTGCAGTTGCTTCGTACCAGACCTTGTTTCATTGCGATAGTTCACGAATCACGGTGAAAGGATTATGCTGAAATGATGCTGTTCGCAAAACTTCAAATTATCACGTTTCCCCTATCCGCATTGCCCATCAATAGGGGGGACGGATTTCC
>JABZGM010000181.1 GCA_015259235.1 Alloprevotella sp.
GAAAATTACAGATAGCAATGTCTAAGATTTGTCAAATTACCGGTAAGAAAGCCATGGTGGGCAACAACGTTTCGCACTCGAAGCGTCGCACCAAGCGTACTTTCGACGCAAACTTGTTCACCAAAAAGTTCTACTATGTAGAACAAGATTGCTGGATCCAGCTCAAGATTTCCGCAGCTGGTCTCCGCTTCATCAATAAGGTTGGTCTCGACCAAGCACTCGAGAGCGCAGCTCAAAAGGGCTACCTCAACTGGAAAGATATTAAAGTAATCGGCTAATCCACATCACACTCATGGCAAAGAAAGCTAAAGGTAATCGCGTTCAGGTAATCCTCGAATGCACCGAACATAAGGAAAGCGGTCTGCCCGGAACAAGCCGCTACATCACTACCAAGAATCGTAAGAACACCCCCGAGCGTTTGGAGTTGAAGAAGTACAACCCCATCCTCAAGCGCATGACGGTTCACAAGGAAATCAAATAATCCAAGTAATCACCTTCTCTCGCACATAATCAACTATGGCAAAAAAGACCGTCGCTTCGTTCCAAGCTGGTAAAACAGATGGACGTTCGTACACTAAAGTCATCAAGATGGAAAAGAGCCCTAAGACTGGCGCTTACATCTTTAATGAGCAAATGGTTCGCAACGAGGATGTAGATGCATTCTTCAAGAACTAATCTTTTGAAATACTCCCTGCTAGCTCATCAAAACTAGTAGAACACCACATAGCTCTCGCAAATAATTTGCGAGAGCTTTTTTTCTATCAACGAGATTCGTAGGCTATTATGCGCCTTTTCTACACAAGAGACCCTGAATAGCTTGTAACTTTCAAAGATTCAAGACCCTTCATTTCAAGATTTTGTCGTATTTTTGCACAAACTCTATGCTTATGGGATTTTTCAGCTTCTTCTCGAAAAAGGAAAAAAAAGAGACACTTGATAATGGTCTTCAAAACACTAAGACCAGCGTATTCTCAAAAATTGCCCACGCAGTTGCGGGGAAATCAAAAGTGGATGATGATGTGCTCGACAATCTTGAGGACATCCTCATCACTAGCGACGTAGGTGTCGACACAACTTTAGATATCATTCATCGCATTGAAGAGCGTGTAGCACGCGACAAATATGTAAGTACTAGCGAACTCAATGTTATTCTCAAAGAAGAAATCACACAACTTCTTGCTACAGATGGCAACGATGTTAGTGAAGAAAATCAAGGTTTTGAGATTCCGTCATCAGACACCCCATACGTTATCCTAGTGGTGGGTGTAAATGGTGTGGGAAAAACCACCACTATCGCCAAATTAGCTTACCAATTCAAGGAAGAAGGTAAGAAAGTGGTGCTCGGTGCAGCCGACACCTTCCGTGCAGCCGCAGTGGAACAACTGAGCATTTGGGGCGAACGCACTGGAGTGCCCGTTGTAAAACAGAAGATGGGTGCAGATCCAGCCTCAGTGGCTTACGACACCTTGGCGCATGCTAAATCCATCGATGCAGATGTCGTAATCATCGACACCGCAGGGCGCTTGCACAACAAGATTGGGTTGATGAATGAGCTCACCAAAATCAAAAAGGTGATGCAAAAGATTGACGTCAACGCTCCCCAAGAAGTACTCTTGGTTCTCGATGGAAGCACAGGTCAAAATGCTTTTGAACAAGCAAAACAGTTTGTCAAAGCTACAGAAGTGACAGCACTCGCCATCACAAAACTTGATGGTACAGCCAAAGGTGGCGTGGTCATCGGCATCTCCCATCAAATGCAAGTTCCCGTTAAATACATTGGTCTAGGTGAAAAAATGACAGATTTGCAGCCTTTCAATGCACGTGAATTTGTAGACTCTCTTTTCTCCAACGAGAAATAACACCTCTTACAGCACGATAGTGCCCTACTCTCCTCCAACACAACGACATAGACAGACATAATGAAGCATACCATTGACGTAATCACCATGGGATGTTCTAAGAATCTTGTAGACTCAGAGAACCTCCTCCGCCAGTTTGCCGCCATAGGCTGCAACTTTCATCACAATCCAGAAGAACTGCATGGCGATATTGCTGTGATAAACACTTGTGGATTTATCGGTGATGCTAAGGAAGAAAGCGTAAATCAGATCTTGAACTTGGTGGAACACAAAACTGCAGGTCAACTGAAAGAAATTTACGTCATGGGCTGTCTTTCTGAGCGATACCGCGAAGAACTCAAAGCAGAAATCCCAGAAGTTGACAGATTTTATGGCAAGTTTGACTGGAAAGATATTATAAAAGATCTCACCTCTACCGACAGTCTTGCCGCTGTAGCCTGCAACGCGCTAAACGCGCGTGTGCTAACCACTCCTAAACACTACGCATACCTCAAAATTTCGGAAGGATGTAATCGCACCTGCGCCTATTGTGCTATACCACTTATCACAGGACATCACCAGAGTCGCACCATAGAAGACATCGTTAATGAAGTAGAGGAACTAGTGAAGATTGGCGTTCATGAATTTCAAATCATCGCACAGGAACTCACATTCTACGGCTTAGACCTCTACGGACGTCAATGTCTTCCAGAACTCATTGAGCGCATAGCACAAACACCTGGTGTGGAATGGATTCGCCTACACTACGCTTATCCCACAAAATTCCCCATGGAATTGCTTCGAGTAATCCGAGAAAACAAGAATGTATGTAGTTATCTTGACATTGCTCTCCAGCATATCTCCGACCACATGCTCACGCGTATGCGTCGTCACATCTCCAAGCAAGAGACCCTAGAACTCCTAGCGGCTTTCCGAAAGGAAGTACCTGGCATCACTATTCGCACCACACTCATGGTTGGATTTCCAGGAGAAACAGAAGAAGACTTTGAAGAACTCATGGAGTTTGTGCGCATAGCTCGCTTCGATCGCATGGGTGCCTTTGCCTATAGTGAAGAAGAAGGCACATTCGCAGGCGATAACTATGAAGACGACGTGCCAGCTGAAGTAAAGCAAGAGCGACTAGATCGTCTGATGCAACTACAAGAACAGATTTCTGCTGAACTTTCTGCAGAAAAAGTAGGAAAAACCTTCCGCATCATCATCGACCGAGAAGAAGAAGGCTACTATATCGGTCGCACAGAGTTTGACTCTCCCGAAGTTGACTGCGAAGTTTTGGTGTCTAATTCCGACTACCAACTTGAAATTGGGCAATTCTACGAAGCACGAATCACAGCGGCAGAAGAATTTGACCTTTACGCTGACATCGTGTAGCCGCAAATCTTTCACCCTCAATAAGTACCCCATCAATGAACAACAAAGAGTTTATCAATGCATTGGCAACGCGTCTGCAGGAAAATCCCAAGACTGTAAAGCAACATGTCGAAGCCCTGGTAGACGCCTTGGCGAATATGCTCGACGAAGGAGCAACACTCAACGTGCAAGGCTTTGGCACTTATGAGGTGAAGAAAAAGAAAGAGCGCATTATCGTGCACCCCATGAGTAAGCAACGCCAACTAGTGCCTCCAAAACTCGTGATAGCGTTCAAGCCAAGTCCCACGCTCAAAGATAAAGTAAACGCGTAATCTCCATGGAAAAGAAATTTCAACCTCAAGATCTCGCTGCTCTACTAGCTCAACAACAAGGCATCTCCAGCGAAGAAGCCTTGAACTTTGTGCGCGCCTTCTTCGAACTCACAGAAGAAGCCTTGGTCAATGATAGTCTGGTCAAAGTCACTGGATTTGGCACTACCAAACTCGTGGTGGTCAATGAGAGAGAAAGTGTCAACATCCACACTGGTGAGCGTTTTCAAATCGGTAAACATACCAAGATTACATTTACGCCCGACAACACCTTGCGTGATTTAGTGAATAGCCCCTTTGCGTTACTCACCACTACCACACTTTATAACGAAACACCCGAGGAAGAACTAGACGCTGTCCCCGTTGTCGATGAGGAATATGCCGAAGACGAGCTGACAGAAACGCCAACCTCAGAAAATGTGGACAATGAAGACGCAGAGAACACAGCTCCTGCAGTGGGAACGACACTTGTTGAAGCGACTAATTCCCTCATGGATTCGGCACAATCTGAGGAGGTTCCGGAAGAAACACAAGCGGCAACAATCGCAACGCTCCAAATTGGCGACACGAGCGAGGACGAAGCTCAAGATACAGCAGAAACTAGCGTTCCAGAACAAACAGAAGTGCAGCCTATTTCTAGCAAAGAAAAGGACACTCCTACAGATTCAACCACGGAAAGTCCTGAATCTGCCGACTTAACCTTGGTGCAAAGCAATACAACTGCGGAAGAAAATACCACAACAACCGAAGCCACGGACAATTCTCTCAATGTAATACCAGAAATCGTCATTGCAGAAGCCCCAACGATAGCTGAAATAGCACAAGAAGAAAGCACAGAAATTTGTACAAATCCGACGAATCAGCATGCGACTGTGGCTCCTTCCTCCACGCAACAAGAA
>JABZGM010000182.1 GCA_015259235.1 Alloprevotella sp.
ACAATCTAATAAAATATGTTCAGAATCTAACGACCGATTTGGGTTGAAAGAATAATTCAAAAGGAGTTGTGCCGAATCATAAACGATTTTGATCGGCATAACTATAATATTGCGTGTCGGCTAGGATGATGTGGTCGATAAACCGCAAATCCACTTCCCGACAAGCGCGTTTGAGTTGCTGAGTTATTGCATCGTCTGCTGCAGAAGGTTCTGGATAGCCCGAAGGATGATTGTGACACAGGGCGATGTGTACAGCATTGCTCACCAAAGCCTCGCGGAGGATCACACGGATGTCAATCGTCGTGCCATCAATACCGCCACGCGCCACCATAACACTACGGATGAAGCGGAGATTGTGATTGAGCAAAAGCACATGCGCTTCCTCAATGGGGAGATCATGTAGCTTTTCGTAGAAGAAACGATAGAGCTTTTCGGAACAGTTAAACTGTTCTTCTTGCAGCCCCTCGGCACCTCTGCGCGCTCCCAACTCACAAGCCGCCAAGATGGTCACTGCTTTAGCTGGTCCAATGCCGTGATAGGCGCAGAGTTCTTCGATGCTTCGTTTGCCCAATGTGGTGAGTTGTCCATTGCAGTCGGAGAGGATGCGTTGCATCAAGGTGACTGCGTTCTCCTTGTCATTACCACTTCCCACGAGAATCGCCAAGAGTTCTGCTGCGCTGAGGGAACTTCCGCCAGAAGTCATGAACTTCTCTCGGGGGCGGTCGTTGACGTCTAACTCAGTGATGGACTTTTTCTGAGGTTGCAGCGTAGGTGCAGAAGGTTCAAGGAGTTTCATAGTGGGAAAGATCGGAAAGGAATGCGGTGTCTCTCGGTGCGCTACGTGTTGCTCTGGGATAGCCCTGCTGGGACTTTGCGACGATGGTCTGATTTTCAGCGAAAGTGCTGGGTGCTTCTACTGATAGAAGGTTTGAGAGAAGGCTTCAAATTCTCCCTCCCCTCGCACATTGCATCGCCACCATGCGGAGAGATAGCCCGTGCCGTAGCCTGTGAGCTGCACGAAAGCCGCAGCGATAGCAGTAATGCCCACAGCGAGCGAACGAGATTGGCGAGTGGCATCGACCCCAATGAGGAAGGCGAAGAGCAACAAGGGACTGAGACTAAAGAATGTCCCAATCTCGTAACCGAAACACAGGGATAAGAGCGCGAGCACAAGGAGGAAGGCTACGCCCAAGGTGAAGACGGCTGGCAAAAGGTGGACAAGTTTGTGAGTGCCTGGGTGGCGATGGGAAAGATGTATGCGAGCAATGCCGCTATTGTGCACTTGTTTGAAAAATTTCTTCAAGTCGGTGCGACGTTTATGATAAACCCACGCTTCGGGAAATAGGCGACAACGATAGCCACTCTTGAAGATGCGAGTGGAGAAATCAATGTCTTCGCCAAAACGCATGGCAGAAAATCCCTCCAAGGCCTGGTAAACTTCGCGGCGCACTCCCATGTTGAAGGAGCGTGGATAGAACTTATCCAACTTAGCTTTGCCCCCTCTGATGCCTCCCGTGGTGAAAAAAGAAGTCATGGCGTAGTTAATCGCCTTCTGCGTGGTAGAGAACGACTCGTGTGCTCGGTCAGGACCACCAAAGGCATCGCAGGGATTAGCTGCAAGTTCGGCATCAATCGCTGCAAAATAGCCATCAGGCAGCACGACATCACTGTCGAGAATGATGACATATTCGCCATTGGCGCGCTCCACTCCGTAGTTTCGGGTCTGTCCCGGTCCACTATTGGGCTTGTCGTAGTAGTGCACGGCAAGTTTGTCGGCATATCGTTCCACAACATCGCGACAAGGCACGCTGCTTCCATCCTCAACGATGAGAACTTCAAAGTCGTGCTGAGTCTGATGCGTGAGACTTTCCAAGAGTTCTTCGCACTCATTGGGGCGATTGTACACGGGAACGATGACAGAATACTTCATTTTTCAGGATGCTTATTTGTGCAAATGTACAAAAAACTAAGGATTAAGCCAAGAGAAACGCAAAGTTGACCATAAAATATCCGCTCCTCTCCTACTTATAATTAGGAGAAGAGCGGATTTTCATTAGCATCTGCACGCCATCTTCGGCTTATTCTGTTGAGATATTGCACCTTTGCTTCGCGGCTTCCAAAGTGTTTTTCATCAACATACAGATAGTCATCGGCCCTACCCCACCTGGCACGGGGGTTATGGCTGAAGCTACTTGAGAAACGGCTGAGAAATCTACATCACCCGACAGGCGATAGCCACTAGCACGCGAGGGATCTGGCACTCGAGTAGTACCCACGTCGACAACCACTGCTCCTGGTTTCACCATATCGGCTTTGACAAATTCGGGTTGTCCGAGAGCTGCAATGAGAATATCGGCTGTGCGACATTCTTCTGCTACATTCTCTGTGTGAGAATGCACACAAGTGACGGTGCAATCAGCGCCTTCTTTCTGCAACATCAGTTGCACCATTGGTTTTCCCACGATGTTACTGCGCCCCATAACCACACACTTCTTGCCTTTCGTGGCGATGTTGTAGCGGCGCAACAAGGTGAGAATCCCCAAAGGTGTTGCACTCACAAAAGCCGGCAAACCGATGAGCATTTTTCCCACATTGATGGGATGGAAACCATCGACATCTTTGCGCGGATCGATGGCTTCAATGATCCGTTGCTCGTTGATGTGTCGCGGCAGGGGGAGTTGTACAATAAAACCGTCTATCGCTTCGTCTTCGTTCATCAAACGAATACGTTCCAACAATTCGAGTTCCGTGACAGAGTCTTCGTAGCGGATGAGAGTAGAATCAAATCCACAAGCTTCGCAAGCGAGCACTTTATTCTTCACATAAGTTTCGCTTCCGCCATCGTGTCCCACAAGAACAGCAGCAAGATGCGGTGCGCGATGCCCTTTATCGCGCATCTGTTGCACCTCCGCGGCTATTTCGGTCTTGATTTCTGCGGCAATGGCTTTACCATCTATGATTGTGGCTGACATTTTTATGGGATAATGCTATGAAAAGAAAGAAAATGGGCTAGGAAATTACCGCCAAAGTGGAGGTTGCTTCCCTAGCCCCTTATAGGTTTACCTTAGAGTTTTGGCATTCCGGGTAGCCCTTTAGGCATGCGGCTCATCATTTGGCGCATACCTCCACCGCTCACCATCTTCATCATCTTGCGCGTCTGGTCAAATTGCTTGATGAGTCTATTGACATCTTGCACTGTTTTGCCCGAACCCTTGGCTATGCGCTCTTTGCGACTACCGTTGAGCACTTCGGGATGTTGGCGTTCGTAAGGGGTCATAGACAGGATGATAGCCTCAACTCCGAGAATGGCGCGGTCGTCTACTTCGACATCTTTAATGGCTTTTCCCACCCCGGGAATCATTGCAGCCAAGTCTTTGATGTTACCCATCTTCTTGATTTGCTGCAACTGTGCGAGGAAGTCGTTGAAATCAAACTGATTCTTTTGGATTTTTCTCTGAAGTTTGCGCGCTTCTTCTTCGTCATATTGCTCTTGTGCACGCTCCACGAGGGAAACAATGTCACCCATACCGAGGATTCGGTCTGCCATTCGCGAGGGGTGGAACACGTCGAGGGCTTCCATCTTCTCGCCAGTACCAACGAACTTAATGGGTTTGTTCACCACCGAACGGATAGAAAGCGCAGCACCACCGCGAGTGTCACCATCAAGTTTGGTGAGCACCACACCATCAAAGTCCAAACGGCTGTTGAACTCCTTGGCGGTGTTCACTGCATCTTGTCCGGTCATAGCATCGACCACAAACAAGGTTTCGTCTGGGTTTGTAGCTTCTTTCACCGCTGCAATCTCGTTCATCAACGCTTCGTCAATAGCCAAACGACCAGCGGTGTCCACGATCACAGTGTCATAGCTCTTGGCTTTTGCTTCTTGGATGGCAGCAAGCGCAATTTTCACCGGATCTTTTTCCTCCAAATTGAGGTAGATGGGCACGTCTATCTGCTCAGCCAATACGCGCAACTGCTCGATCGCAGCAGGACGATAGGTGTCGCAGGCAGCCAACAACGGACGGCGGTTCTTCTTTGTCTTCAAGAAGAGGGCGAGCTTACCAGAAAGTGTGGTCTTACCCGCACCATTCAATCCTGCCATAAGGATGACACTAGGACGATTTTCCAACTTGAGGTCGGTGCTTTCACCTCCCATCAATGTCGCCAACTCATCGTGTACAATTTTCACCATAAGTTGAGAAGGCTTCAATGCCGTCAACACGTTTTGCCCAAGGGCTTTTTGCTTCACAGTGTCGGTGAAAGTCTTTGCCACCTTGTAGTTGACGTCGGCATCAAGAAGCGCACGGCGCACATCCTTAAGAGTTTCGGCTACATTGATTTCGGTGATTTTGCCTTCACCTTTGAGTATTTTGAAGGAACGTTCGAGTCTTTCGCTGAGATTGTCAAACATGTATGTGGAGT
>JABZGM010000183.1 GCA_015259235.1 Alloprevotella sp.
GTAATTCATCAATCATGGGCGCCAATAACCCTTTGGTTATCATTGACGGCGTATATTCTGACCTATCTACGCTTAGTACAATCTACCCTTCAGATATTGAGAAGTTTGAAGTTCTCAAAAATGCTTCTGAAACAGCGCAGTTTGGTTCTCGTGGTGCGTCGGGCGTGATAATAGTGACTACAAAGAAAGGCCGTGATGGAAAATTCCAAATTACGTATGATGGAAATTGGGGGGTGGAGCGTGTTTATAAGAATATTGAGATGCTTTCTGCGTCTGAATATATCAGCACAGCTAAGCAACTTGGAATACCTTATGTCAATGGCGGCAACACTGTGGACTATACTGCGTTACCGACCCGTGTGGGTAGTATAAATAATCACCATGTTTCCTTTTCTGGCGGTACGGCAGAATCGAACTATAGAGCTTCTGTGGCATATACTGGTCGTGAGACTGTGATTCGTAATATTGGCTACAATAACTATGTGGCAAAGCTTGATCTCACTCAATTTGCTTTTGATAAATTTTTGACTATAGACTTTGGTATTTTTGGTTCTTCTCAAAGTAATCGTAATATAGCAGATCCACAAGCTTTGTTTTACGCGGCTGCTACGCAGAATCCTACATTGTCTTCGGAGTGGAATGGTAATGGATGGGCTACCAATCCTACTGCCAACCAAATTGCGTCCCCACAGGCTAGACTTCGTGTCAAGGATGAGATTTCTAATCAGAACTTTAACTCTCATCTCTCACTCAGAGCCCATATTTTGCCTGCAATTACTTTTAAGGTTTTTGGAGCTTATACGTTTACATCAGTCGAAAATGCAGTGTTTTTCCCTACCTGGACTGCAGCTCAAGGCATGGCAGTTAGAAAAGAGGCTAAACATAAAGACTGGTTGTTGAATGCTTCTTTAGATTATGATAAAACAGTCGGAGTACACCACATCAAAGGCCAATTTCTGAGCGAATATCAAGAGAGGTCTCTCAGTTCTTTTGGAACAACAGTTCGTGGTTTTAATTACAATGATGTGGGGTATGACAACTTGGCACTTGGTGCTTTAAGACCTTATGGAGGGACTTTTAGTTATGATGAGTGTCCTCGTTTAGCCTCGGTCTTGTTCAATGTAAATTATAGTTTGTATAATAAGTATACACTCGCATTGAGTAGTCGATGGGATGGCAGTTCACTAGTAGGAGAAAACAACATTTGGGGAATGTTTCCTTCGGTATCAGGTGAATGGAATGTCAAGGCAGAACCTTTTTTCCGCGATTACACTCCATTAACCCGACTTACATTGCGAGCTGGTTATGGTCTTTCTGGTAATTTAGGAGGAATTAGTGCTTATAGTACTTTTCAGAGATTGGAACCTCAAGGTATTGTGTCTTATAATGGCACACCAACTGTGGCTTTAAGTATGGCAACGAATGCCAATCCCGATTTAACTTGGGAAAAGCGAAGCACATTAAATGTGGGATTCTCAATGGGGTGGTGGTCAAACCGCTTGTTGCTGATGGCTGAGTACTATCGTGCTCATATTTATGATATGCTTTACCAATATGATGTTGCAGTTCCTCCATTTACTACAAATAAACTTCTAGCAAACAATGGTAGTATGCGCAACGAAGGTTTTGAAGTGGGGTTGGGAGTTACTCCTCTCCAAAACAGAGATTGGGAATTGAATCTTAATGTAAATCTCACATGGTCGAGCAACAAGTTGCTTTCTCTTGATGGAGATTATCGTGGGTTCCCCTTGTTCGCTCCCCAAATCACAAGTATTGGAGGACTTAATGGGGCTGGATTTCATGGGGGGAATAATAATGTGCTCTACCAAATTGTGGGGCAACCCTTGGGGGTATTCTATTTACCTCACAGCAAAGGCTTAGTCACTGATGCTAAAGGAAAGCGTCATTATGCCATCGCAGATTTGAATAATGATGGTAACATAGATCTCTCGGATAATGGTGACCGTTACGTAGCAGGGCAAGCAACACCGAAGATTATGGTTGGATCGAATATCTCGCTTCGCTATCGTGACTTTGATTTATCTATACAAGTGAATGGAGCGTTTGGTCATAAGATTTTCAATGGTACTGCATTGTCTTACATGAATATGTCTAGTTTTCCGGACTATAATGTCATGAAATCAGCACCTTCTGCCCAAATAGAAGACCAAATCGCAACTGATTATTGGTTAGAGTCTGGAGACTATGTAAATGTCGACTATATAACCTTGGGCTGGAACGTGCCAGTACGCAGTCGCTATGTGCATGGGTTGCGTTTTTCTCTGAGTGTGAATAATTTGGCTACTATTACTTCTTACAGTGGCTTGACTCCAATGATCAATAGCCATGTGCTGAATGCAACAATGGGAATAGATGATAAGCGTTCAATCCCTGTTTATCGCACATTTTCAGCTGGACTAAGTATTCAATTCTAATCTCCTTTTGTCATGAAAATGAGATGTCTTTGTCTGCTGTTTGCATTAATCATGCTGGGCAGTTGTTTAAATACAGAATCCAATGGTCAGCTCGATGAAAAGCGAGCTGTAAACAATGCTACTAATCTTTATCTTACTGCTGTTGCTTCTCTATATGGCAACATCGGTGGCGTACAAGATGGGGAAGGGCTGCAGGGTACTTATCGAGGGGTGTATGACTATAACACTTTTACCACTGACGAGGCTATGATTCCAATTCGTGGAGGGAACTGGTATGATGGGGGTTTTTGGCAGAATCTCTATCTACATAAGTGGACAGCAGCTGACCCTGAACTGTATGGCATGTGGAACTATCTCTTCCGTTCAGTGATGCTTTGTAACCATTCTCTTGAGATGCTTGAGAGGAACAAACATCTATTAACTAACCAGCAAATGCGAGCTTACACTTCAGAAGTTAGGGCTATCCGTGCGCTCTTCTATTATCAGCTGATGGACTTGTTTGGATGCATCCCGATTGTCACTGACACTAAAACAAAGTTAGGTCAGATGGTGCAGCGCTCACGCAGTGAGGTTTTCCGCTTTATAGTAGAAGAACTACAAGTGGCTTTGCCTTATTTATCGTCTTCTCGAAGTAACTTACTTGGCAATTATTATGGACGTATCACAAAGCCTGTTGTTTATTTTCTTTTGGCGCGTTTAGCCTTAAATTCAGAGGTCTATATGGACGACAACTGGACTGATCAAGAACGTCCTAGTGGTAGCACGATTCTGTTTCAAGTGGGAAAGCAGACGCTCAATGCTTGGCAAACTACTGTGGCTTATTGCGACTCTCTTTCTGAAGTAGGCTATACTTTGGAACCCAATTATTCCACAAACTTTGCGGTTGCCAATGAGCACTCGAAAGAGAATGTATATACTATTCCCATGGACAAGACGCTTTATGCTACTTTGTTCAAAAATCTTTTTCGTACGCTACACTATATTCATGGTAGTGCCTTAGGACGAGGAGCTGAAAATGGGAGTAGTGCGACGCGGACTACACTCTCGACTTTTGGATATGGCACCCCTACGCAAGATCCGCGCTTTACGTTGAATTTCTTTGCGGACACAGTGAAAGTTGATGGAAAACCACTAAAGCAATCTAATGGTGAAAGTTTAGTGTATTATCCCAACGAAATCCGTATGCAACTCACAGGTTCTATATACGAGAAAACTGCAGGAGCAAGAATGTATAAGTATGAAATAGACCGTACAGCCTTTGATGATGGTAAATTGCAAAATAATGACATAGTGCTTTACCGTTATGCTGATGCTTTACTTATGCGGTCCGAGGCACTTATACGCCAAGGGCTCAATGGTGATAAGTCCCTCAACACAGTACGCAACCGTGTTGGTTTGCCTGGTCTTACTAATGCTACATTATATGATGTATTCAAAGAACGTAGGCTTGAACTTGTGTGGGAAGGAACACATCGACAGGATCTTATACGCTATGGACGTTTCCATCATGCCTACGAAGAGCGTCCGCAATTGGAAAACGAATCTAATGGTTATACTACAGTTTTTCCTATTCCTGCTCGTATGTTACAAATGAATCATTTATTGAAGCAGAATCCAGGGTATTGAACGATATGTTTAGTTCATACAATATTACACGGAAGTTATACGGAGGTACTTGTGCACTTGACAAAAAAGGGCAAAAATATTTGGACATTACAACATAAATGAGTATTTTTGCTTTGTAAAACTGAGGTGCGTTAGTTCAGCTGGTTAGAATACATGCCTGTCACGCATGGGGTCACGGGTTCGAGTCCCGTACGCACCGCTTTTATTTGCAAGCATTGCTCATTCAAGAGCTGCTAATGTATTAGATTTCCCTTTGAATCGTTGTAGATGAGGTATCTGCAACGATTCTTTTTTATGCTTGATGTTTATCTGATACATTCAAATAATTGCTGTCCGACAAACTTCAAATCACATATAATAC
>JABZGM010000184.1 GCA_015259235.1 Alloprevotella sp.
CGGGAGAGTAGGTCGCCGCCATTTTACGAAAGCCCTGAGTTCATAATGAACTCGGGGCTTTCTTTTTTTATTTTGTTTCCGTCTTGCTACTTTAGTCTGACTTGTCGTCCACTCAAGTGTTTTAATCCTTCTTTGCTTCAGCATTTATTCTTATTGCAAAGTGATAGATGATTATTTCTATAGTAAGCAGCTAATAGTCAAGAGCAACTGCTTTATGCCTTATGGAAGAATCTTCTGTAATTGTTTGGTGTATCGCGTGCATTTTTGTATTTTTGTAGTCAATATGGCGTATAAGACACATGGTGCTAGTGTAATAGCACGTAGTGAGATACAATAAGTCTTATGCGCCGTGCCAACACAACAAACACACTACAGACAAATCACTAAATGGCTAACGAATATCTCAAAGAATTCACTCAACAGAAGTACGAAGCAGGCTTTGTGACAGATGTAGAGACTGAAATCATCGAAGCAGGTCTCAACGAAGACATTATTCGTCAGATTAGCGCGAAGAAAGAAGAACCCGAATGGTTACTAGAGTTTCGTCTTACAGCATTCCGCTACTGGCAAACGCTCAAAACTCCCGAATGGTCGCACGTTAATTTGCCAGAAATAGACTACCAAGCTATTTCCTACTACGCTGACCCCACCAAGAAGAAGGATGGTCCGAAGGAAATTGATCCTGAACTGATGAAAACCTTCGACAAACTTGGAATTCCTCTCGAAGAACGCATGGCACTTGCAGGAGTGGCAGTAGATGCTGTCATGGACTCCGTTTCAGTCAAGACCACTTTCAAGGAACGACTTCAGGAGAAGGGCATCATCTTCAGTTCATTTTCTGAAGCTGTAAAGGAAAATCCAGAACTTGTGCGTAAGTATTTGGGCACGGTCGTAAGTTACCGCGACAACTATTTTGCTGCACTAAATAGCGCAGTCTTCTCCGATGGGTCCTTCGTCTATATCCCCAAGGGCGTGCGTTGCCCCATGGAACTCTCCACCTATTTCCGCATCAATGCGCGCAACACCGGTCAGTTTGAGCGTACCCTCATCGTTTGTGATGATGCTGGCTACGTGTCCTACCTCGAAGGATGTACAGCCCCGATGCGCGATGAAAATCAACTCCACGCTGCGATTGTGGAAATCATCGTAGGTGAAGATGCCGAAGTGAAATACTCTACCGTGCAAAACTGGTATCCTGGTGATGCCGAAGGTAAGGGTGGTGTGCTCAATCTCGTCACCAAGCGTGGTCACCTTCGTGGTAAGAATGCTCGACTGTCGTGGACACAAGTTGAGACAGGATCTGCTATTACGTGGAAATATCCCTCTTGTATTCTCGCAGGTGAAGGTTCGCAAGCAGAATTCTATTCAGTGGCAGTCACCAACAACTTCCAAGAGGCAGACACAGGAACGAAGATGATTCACCTTGCCCCCAACACCCGTTCCACGATCATTTCCAAGGGTATCTCTGCAGGAAAGAGCCAAAACTCCTATCGTGGATTGGTGCGCATGGCAAAGAAAGCCCACGGAGCGCGCAACTATTCCTCTTGCGACTCCCTGCTGCTCAGTTCCACTTGCGGAGCCCACACCTTCCCCTACATCGACGTAGACAACGATGACTCTATTGTAGAGCATGAAGCCACGACTTCGAAGATTTCCGAAGATCAGCTCCTCTACTGTCAGCAACGCGGTATTCCCGTGGAAGACGCTGTCAATCTCATCGTCGGAGGCTATGCCAAGGAAGTCATCAACAAGCTCCCCATGGAGTTCGCGGTCGAAGCCCAAAAGCTTCTCGCTGTTTCTCTCGAAGGAAGCGTAGGATAATTTCGAATAATTAAATACAGAACTGATAGTTCGTCCCTTCTTCCCACAAGAAAGGCGGCTATCAGTTTGTTGTTTTCGTTGTGTTCTCAGCATCTCCTATTGTATTATAAATCTACACTTTGCATGAATGGTTTGTCAATCAATCCTCTTTGCATGAATCCTTTGTCGATAAATCCTCTTCACCTAAATCCTCTTTCCAAAAAAACGCATACCCCACTCAGCATCCCCACATTTCACGCCAAAAGCCCTTTTCTATGAAGAAAATCCTATTCACCTTCCTCGTCCTGCTCACCAGTTTGGTCACATTTGCGCAACAACCCTCTGGAAAATCGCAACTTCCAGCCGTGATGTTACGCAATTTGGAGGGAAAAAACGTCAAAACCGACACCCTCTCCAATGCAGGGCGTCCCCTCATCATTAGTTTCTTTGCCACTTGGTGCAAGCCTTGCAATCGCGAACTCTCAGCCATCTCGGAAGTTTACGAAGATTGGCAACGCGAGACAGGCGTTCGCCTCATTGCTGTCAGCATTGACGAAGGACAAAATACCGAAAAAGTGCGTCCCTTTGTCGCTAGCAAAGGTTGGGGTTTTGATGTCTTGCTCGATCCCAACAGCGATTTCCGCCGTGCCATGGGAGTCAACCTCATTCCCCACGTCCTTGTCCTCGATGGACAGGGCAAAGTTGTACTCTCGCGGTCAGGCTACACCGAAGGTGGAGAAGAACATCTCATCGAAAAGGTGAGAGAACTCGTCAAGCAATAGACACCATCAAAGCATGAAGAAGCCGCTTTTTTTCCTCCTGTGTGGTTGCGCTTTTCCCTTTTGGGCAAAGGGCAATATCGCGACACCAACCTTTCAGTCGCCATTGAAGGCAGATTCCACACTCACCCCTTCCCAGCCGGTAGAGAAGAAGCCTATTGTTATTCATGGTAGTGTGCGTTCCGACCTACTATTCCCTCAAACAGATGCTGTGATAGGGACAGAAGACACCCATCATGGTCTACTTTCTAACACGGCAGCACAATTTTCCCTCACCTACGATCGTTGGGAAGCAGGTTTGCGCTACGAATATCAGCAACAGCCCCTCCCTGGATTTGAGAAAGACTTCGCAGGTCATGGACTGCCCTATGCTTATCTTCGTGGGCGCATGGGACGTTTTGACGTTACTCTCGGTAGTTATTACGAACAATTTGGCTCTGGCTTCATCTTGCGCACCTACGAAGCCCCCACTCTTGGCATCGACAGCCACCTTCGTGGCATCCGTGTCGCTGTAGATGCTGGATCTGATGTACAAATAAAAGCCATTGCCGGTCGTCAGCGCCACTATTGGAGCACGAATCCCGCGAATATCTTCGGATTGGATGGCGAATGGACCCTCCCTCGTCTGTCCTTTTTGCCCTCTTCTCGCCTTATTCTTGGGGCATCTTGGGTGGCAAAACAGGAAAAACAAGACAACCTCAGTCGCATCATCACACAGCCCGGGCAGGAATATCCCCTGCGTCAGCAGTTGATTCAGCCCACTTGGGTGCATGCCTTCGATGTACGTTTGGCGCTGCATCAAGGTCGTTTCAATGCGCTCGCAGAATATGCCCTCAAAGGTCAAGATCCCTCTTTCGACAATGGCTATACCTATGGTTTGGGAAGCGCATTATTGGTGAGCACTAGCTATGCGCGTCGCGGATTTGTGGCATTGTTTCAGGCGAAACGAGCTGAAAATATGAGTTTCCGCTCCCAGCGCAGTGGCAGTCTTTCGCCCTCCATGCTCAACCACCTTCCGCCTTTCACTCCTCAACCCACCTATGCCCTCACCACCCTCTATCCCTATGCCACGCAGAGTGTGCCTGGCGAATGGGCATTTCAAGGCGAGATTTCCTACAATCTTCCCAAACGTAGCACTTTAGGGGGCAGATATGGCACAGCCCTCAAGGGACATGCTTCGCAAATCTTCGCCCTCAGACTCAATCCTATCGCAGCGGCTCAGTCCCTTTCGGGTACAGCTCCTTCCGCTTCTTCCAATTTAATGGGCACCAATGGCGTGCAAAGTCGTGGCTTCTTTGGCATGGGCAGCACCCTCTATCGCGAAATTGGAGTAGACATCGACCGCCGTCTTTTCCATCCGCTCCATTTGCATCTCGCTTATCTCCATCAGTGTTACGACAAAACAGCGATAGAAGGCAAGGGAGGTCTCATCACCACCCACATTGGCATCGGAGAATTGCGGTGGAAATCATCACGCAATTTGGGCATTCGCACCGAACTTCAATATCTCCACACGCAGCAAGATCAGGGCGACTGGGCAAGTGCGCTTGTAGAAGTCTCAGCTTTCCACAAATGGATGCTCACCCTCGCCGATCAGTATAATGCGCACGTCTATTCACCCTCCCTCAATCGTGAGTCTGCCGTCCACTATCTCCAAGGTTTTCTCACCTACACTGAGGGATTGCACCGTTTGCAACTGGGCTATGGTCGCACGCGTGCAGGCTACAACTGCGCTGGCGGTGTTTGTCGCTACATTCCTGCTCAACGCGGCTGGACCCTTTCCTACAATCTCACCTTTTAGTCCTCTTCTCCATGCG
>JABZGM010000185.1 GCA_015259235.1 Alloprevotella sp.
CGAAAAGTATTTCGCGCTCACCAGTATTGAACGCATCAATGGTTTGCCACCGCATCAAGTGCGCGACCGTATAGCCTTTGAACATCTCACTCCGCTTTTCCCTGATGAGCAATTTAAGCTCTCTACTCAGCCCAATGCCCCATTAGCCTGCCGCACTGTCGATTTGTTCTCTCCCATCGGTAAGGGACAACGCGCCCTCATCGTGGCACAGCCCAAGACGGGTAAGACTATCTTGATGAAGCAAATTGCCAATGCCATTGCTGCCAATTATCCAGACACTTATCTCATGATGTTGCTCATCGATGAGCGTCCTGAAGAAGTTACCGATATGGCACGCACCGTAAATGCAGAGGTGATTGCTTCAACTTTCGACGAACCAGCTACACACCATGTGCGCATAGCCCAAATGGTGCTTGAAAAAGCCAAACGCATGGTAGAGTGTGGTCACGACGTCGTGATTTTCCTCGATTCTATCACGCGTCTAGCGCGCGCCTTCAACACTGTGGCACCCACTTCTGGTAAAATCCTCACGGGTGGTGTCGATGCCAATGCGCTTCAAAAGCCTAAACGCTTCTTTGGTGCTGCGCGTAACATCGAAAATGGTGGTTCGCTCACCATCATTGCAACGGCATTGACCGACACCGGTTCTAAGATGGATGAGGTGATTTTTGAAGAATTCAAGGGAACGGGTAACATGGAATTGCAGCTGGATCGCACACTTGCCAACAAGCGCATCTTCCCAGCTGTCAATCTCATCCAAAGTTCTACCCGCCGCGACGACTTGTTGCTCGACGAGGGTACGCTCAATCGCATGTATATCATCCGTAAGTTTATTGGCGATATGAGCAGTGTTGAGGCGATGGACTTCGTGAAGAAGCGTCTGGAAGACTCTCGTTCCAACGAAGAGTTCTTGATGAAAATGAACAAATAATTCGTGTCGTAAGGTGAGTTTTATTGCTAAAACGACAATAAACAACATGATGACAACGCTTTTTTTGGCGTTGTCATCTCATTTTTGCAAGGAAAAACTTAGTCGTTTCATAAAAAAGACGTAACTTTGCACTCGATATGTCTAGTAAAGACGCATACATAGTCCCACTGCGCAGCGTCCAGCGTGAAGCTGTCGCACGTACGCTTCACCTCGACAATGAGTATTTTGCTGATTTAGACCAGTGTGAAATCCTCGGCGGCGATGTGGAAGTTGAAATGCGCGTACGTTTTGGTGCTGGAGATACCTATCTCTTTACCTATAAAGGTGAAGGCACGGTAGTTGTGGCATGCGATCGTTGTCTTGATCCGACCACACTTCCCATCGTTTTTGAAGAAGAACTCCGTGTGGGCTATGATGATGACAACCCAGATGCAGATTTGATTGTCATTCCCTTCTCGCAGACTCACTACGACACAGCATGGGATATCTATGAATCTATTGCCCTAAACTTGCCGCTCCAACGAGTGCATCCCGAAGGAATGTGCAATGCTGATATGATGAGTCGCTTCTCCGCTGAGGAGGATTCCGCTGACAATAGTACAGAAATCTCATTTTGAAATCATAGCATAAGACAAGGACGGCAAACTCCGTAGCCTAATTCGGAGAAGTTGGCAACCTCGTCGTTTTTGGCTTTGCAGCGTTGCATCATTTTATTGGTTTCTCACTTTCCGATATCCATATATTCGAGAGCAATCATCGTTATAAATGATGCGCAATACTCCAAGAATAATAATACAAAATACAATACAACAATGGCACATCCTAAAAGAAGACAATCGAAGACTCGTACCCTCAAGCGTCGCACCCATGATGGAGCTGTAGCTCCTACGCTCGCTAAGTGCAGCAACTGCGGTGCTTTCCACCTTTACCACACTGTTTGCCCATCTTGTGGCTACTATCGTGGTAAGATTGCTATCGTAAAGGCTGAGGTAGCTGAGTAATCTACACGCACTTTGCGGTTTTCGGTAGCTCGAATGGCTTGCCGAAAACCGCATTTTTGTTTTTTGCTGGGCAATGTCCAACCCCTGCATCGTGCATCACAGGAAGATTGACCAATGTCGCACCGCCGCTTGCAATTTACGGCGACTATTTTCATTAGCTCTCCCTCAGCACAACGACAAAGTTTGGACTAACAACTCTTATCTCTTTCCCTATAATGGAAAAACTTAATGCCGTTATCACCGGTGTAGGTGGATACGTCCCCGAATACGTACTCAACAATGACGAACTTTCTCGCATGGTAGACACTAATGACGAGTGGATCATGACGAGAATTGGTATCAAAGAACGCCGCATTCTCAACGAAGAAGGCCTTGGCACAAGCTACATGGCGCGCAAAGCGGTGAAACAACTCCTCGAAAAGACCAATACCGACCCACAAGAAGTAGACTGTGTCATCTTGGCTACCACTACGCCCGACTATCCCTTCCCCAACACAGCGAGCGTAGTCGTAGGACGAGTAGGTATGAAAAATGCCTTCTGCGTTGACCTTCAAGCAGCTTGCTGCGGATTCCTCTTCGCTATGGACATGGCAGCATCAATGGTGCAAAGTGGTCGTTACAAAAAGGTTGTAGTTATTGGGGCGGACAAAATGTCCTCTATTGTAGACTATAGCGACCGTGCCACAAGTCCCATTTTCGGTGATGGAGCAGCAGCAGTGATGGTAGAACCCACCACTGAAGACCTCGGTTGGAAAGACAGCTACCTTCGTGCTGATGGTAAGGGACTTCCTTTCCTTTGCATGCGTGCAGGTGGTTCGGCTTGTCCTCCTTCTTATTTCACCATCGACCACAAGATGCACAAGTTGCACCAAGAAGGACGCACTGTATATCGTTTCGCAGTGACCAACATGAGCGATGCTTGCGCCACCATTGCAGAGCGCAACGGTCTTAATGGCGACAACATCACCTGGGTGCTTCCTCACCAAGCTAACGTGCGCATCATCGAAGCTGTGGCGAATCGTTTGGGGCTCTCTATGGACAAGGTGATGCTCAACATTCAACGCTATGGCAACACCTCAGCAGGAACATTGCCCCTAGCATTGTGGGACTACGAAAAGAAACTCAAAAAGGGCGACAACATCGTGCTCACCGCCTTCGGTGCTGGCTTCACCTGGGGTGCAGCCTACATGAAGTGGGGCTATGATGGTCAATAATCTTATCGATTAACCCAAATAGCTCATTAGATTCTGAGCAGATTTCATTAGATTGTTCTACAGATTGTTTGTCATTAGTTCGAAGGCGTAGCGGGCTACGGCGAGAACGAACGACAAGATGCCGATAAGAAAATGAAAGATGGCAGGAAGTTATCTATTCAATTAGTAGTATTATAACGATCTAATGACCGATTTGGGATTGCATACTGCGTTGTTGCACTTTGCTCTTCCAAAGTTGTAACTTTTCAATAAGCGACTTTCGGTCTTGCACGGGCACTGCCGAAAGTCGCTTCTTCTTTCGCTTCCCGCTTCTCCCTCAATCTACTTTTCATTCATCGTATTTATCGCATCCCTCGCAACCACTTCTTACACTTCCATTCTTTTTATCTCCTATGCACAAAGCCGGTTTCGTAAACATCGTGGGAAATCCTAATGTCGGAAAATCCACTCTTATGAATCTCCTCATGGGCGAGCGCATCTCTATTGCTACTTTCAAAGCTCAGACCACGCGCCATCGCATCATGGGAATCATCAATTCGGACGATGCGCAAATCGTCTTTTCCGACACCCCTGGGGTGCTCAAGCCCAACTATAAATTGCAAGAGTCTATGCTGGCATTTTCGGAAGGAGCTTTGCAAGATGCTGATATTTTACTCTATGTGACCGACGTGGTGGAGAAACCAGATAAGAATGCAGACTTCATCACCAAGGTGCAGCGCATGAAAATTCCTATTTTTGTGCTTATCAATAAGATTGATCTTTCCAATCAAGAAGGAGTGATGAAACTCATTGAGGCATGGCATGAAGTGTTGCCCACAGCAGAAATTTTCCCCATCTCTGCGCAAGCTAAATTCAATGTTGATGCTGTGCTGGCACGCATCAAGGAATTGTTGCCCGATTCTCCTCCTTATTTCGATAAGGATCAGTGGACGGATAAGCCTGCGCGTTTCTTTGTCAATGAAATTATTCGAGAGAAAATTTTACTCTATTACGACAAAGAGATCCCCTATTCTGTGGAGGTGGCAGTAGAAGAGTTCAAAGAGGCAGAGAAAAACATCCGTATCCGTGCGATTATCTATGTAGAGCGCGATAGCCAAAAAGGCATCATCATTGGACACAAGGGAGTCGCCTTGAAAAAAGTTTCCACTGAGGCGCGCAAAACACTTGAGAAGTTCTTCCAAAAGAGCATTTATCTCGAAGTTTATGTGAAGGTTGATAAGG
>JABZGM010000186.1 GCA_015259235.1 Alloprevotella sp.
GATGCCTGCATTCCAGAAATAGTTGGGCTGTGCTACGTATTGTTGTGCCACTGCCAACTCAGGTTTTTCCTTAAATCCATCGACAGCATATATATTTCTTTTGCGTGAGGAGGAATAAGCAAGGTCAGCTTTGATGTATCCATAGCCCGTGTAAGGACAATTAGGCTTGATGCCGATGGTGACTATAGCATCTGTTTCAGCAGCAAATTCGAGACACTCACCAATACATTGGGCAAATGAGGCAACGTCTTTGACGTTGTGGTCGGAAGGTGCGACAACGATGGTGGCGCGTGGATCACGCTTTTTGATTTTCCACGAAGCATAGCAGATGCAAGGCGCAGTGCCTCGCATACAAGGCTCGAGGAGCACGTTGTCGGCTGGGACATCGGGTAATTGTTCGCGCACGATGTCGGCATAGCGCTCGGAGGTTACCACCCAAATGTTGGAGGCTGGCACAATGCCCTCAAAGCGATCTACAGTGAGTTGGAGCATAGTGCGACCACATCCCAGGATGTCAAGAAACTGCTTGGGACGTTCTACACTACTCATCGGCCAAAAGCGACTACCAATACCGCCTGCCATGATGACAAGATGTTGATGTGAAATCATAGTTGGGGGACCTAAAGGTGGAATATCAGAGAGAGCTGAGTGAAGGGTTGGGCTTTTTAGTTGTTAGCCTTTGCAGATTCCATGTTGCCCATGATGTAGAGGCGCACCAACTCGTTGCTTGCGTTGGAACGGATGGTGATCAGCTTCTTGAACTCACCAGCAGATTTGCCTTTTCCGTTATAAACCACCTTGATTTCTCCATTTTTTCCAGGAGCAATAGGTGCTTGAGTGTAAGTGGGAACGGTGCAACCGCAAGAAGCAACGGCTTGTTCGATGACGAGAGGTTTGTCACCCGTGTTCTTAAATTTGAAAACATAGGTTTGTTCCTGCTTTTCATTGAATTTACCAAAGTTATGTTCCGTGGTCTTGAAGGTGATGACAGCTTGAGCAGCTACGGTGGTAACGCCTAAAACAAGGCCACATACAAACGTAGAAAAGAGTCTTTTAATCATGATGTTCCGATTTTATGCAATGAAATGTGACTGCAAATATAACACTTATCCGTCGGATATGGTAAGAAAATGCGTGGAATAGTAATCTTTAATAGTGATTTCTTCTAGTTTTGTCGTTAAAGATGTACTTTTGCTTTATGAATAAGGCGACTCACTCTCTACCCGATAGGATTATCTTGGGCATCGACCCTGGTACTAATGTATTGGGCTACGGAATTATGGCTGTGACGGGCAAGACAACTCAAATGCTCGCTATGGGTGTCATAGACTTGCGCAAAGTTGCCGACGTGTATCTGAAACTTGGTCGCATTTATGAGCGTGTGATGGGCGTGATTGATGCCTTTCATCCCGATGAGTTGGCGATTGAAGCTCCTTTCTTTGGTAAGAATGTGCAGTCGATGCTCAAGCTAGGGCGTGCACAAGGGGTGGTGATTGCCGCGGCGATAGCTCGCCAAATCCCAATTCACGAATATGCTCCAATGCAGATAAAACAAGCCATTGCGGGTAATGGTGCTGCCTCTAAAGAGCAAGTGGCTAGCATCATGCAGCGCACTTTCAAAATCTCCGATGAGCGTATGCTGCCTTACCTAGATGCTACTGATGCTCTCGCAGCAGCTTACTGTCACTACATCAATACTTCCACGCATGGTGTGAAGGGGAAGATACCTTTACTGACAAAATCTAAAAAAGTTCCCACAGCCAGCAAGTCTGCTTCGTGGGATGATTTTGTAAAACAAAATGGACACCGCATCCGCTCCTAACCTGTGAGTGTCCCATCTGTTGTTTATCGGGACTGGGGGCTTGCTGCATCATCGTTTCTGCCTTTGGGGATTTAGGTTCATAAGACTCTTTTCTCCGAAAAACGGAGGGAAGCCTTTGTGGATTCGACCATTTGAAGGTGATGCTGAACGTCTCTTTCAGATAGTGGCAGACCGCTAGTTCACGAGGGCAATCTGCTCATTTAATTCTTGATCATAACTTCTTTTGACCATGAAGAAACTACTCTTACTCTTGTTGGTGTTGCTGACACTCCCCGCGGTTGCGAGGAGAGATTCTGTGTTTGAACTAGAGTTGGAGTGCGCTCAACGTACGCTCAGATGTGGGCGTGCCACCTATGTGTCCTTGCTGTTTGCTTTATTTCAAGAAGCTGCGTTGCTCTATCTCCAAGAGAAGCAGCAAAGCACTCGAGATACCGCTCGAATCAATCGACGTTGGCTTGATTTGCAAGCCTTCAATATGACAGATTTTCTGAGCCTTTATTACGTCTCCTTTGTGAATGATCAGCTTTCAAGCGAGGATCATGAGATTTTAAGATTGATGTTTAGAGACGTCTCTTTGAGTACTCCTTGTTTTTACGATGACAATGAACGAGTTGCGTTGAGATTCGTATTTCCTGATGAGAGCCTAGTGACGCCTTTCTCATTAGATACTGATTGGCAAAAGGCTTATGAGAAGGTGCAGAGCGAACTGAAGGATAGTAAATATAAAAAGTTGCTTCAACAATACGAGTCTGTGCGAAAAGAACTCAACTGTTCTTCAGAGGATTGACGGAAGAGAGCTGTAAACGCTGCACTATAATTTCATGAGGTTATTGGTGTTTGTCTCGACTTTTACCCATATCGCTGCATTGTCTTGCTGATGATGCAGCGATTTTTCTTGCGTATTCGGTAAAAAACACTGACGATGCAACCTTTTGCGCGATGCTCTTCTTGCATTTTTGCTGATAGTTTGTGCGATTCTTCTGCAACTTTTCGACTGCTATATAATGATTACTTGATAACCCGAAGTAGCAATTTGATACGTTGGACGTGAATCATATTAGAAATTTGCACATAATCCTTGGATTTGTGCAGGGAATACTGTTCCTTTGTCGGTGAAATTAAACAATTGAACGGAAGTATATGAAAAAAATCGTGATGTCTGTAGCCCTTTTGGGTGCAGCCTTGACCGCTACTGCGGGTGGTTATCTCACCAATACCAATCAAAGTGTAGCTTTCTTGCGCAACCCAGCACAGGACGCAGCGATTAACCTCAATGGTGTTTACTCCAATCCTGCTGGTGTCTCCTTTTTGAAAGAAGGTTTTCACCTCGGTCTTAATTTGCAGTCTGCTTACCAAACTCGCGAAGTAACCTCTAAATTCGCGCCTTTTGCTTATGGTGCTAACAACAATGGCGACACCAAACTCTTCAAAGGCACTGCATCTGCCCCCATCATTCCTTCTTTGCAAGCTGCATGGGTGAAAAATCGTTGGGCATTCCAATTCAACTTCGCCCTCGTTGGTGGAGGTGGTAAAGCTGAGTTCGAACAAGGCATGGGCTCTTTTGAGAGTCAAGTGGCTTTGCTCGGAATGGTAGGTCCAAAATTAGAAGCACTTCGTCCTGGTTTTGGCTTCAACAAATATAAGGTTGATGCTTATATGCATGGCAAGCAGTATGTTTTCGGAACTACGCTTGGTGCAAGTTTCCGTGTCAACGACCATTTCTCTGTCTATGGCGGACTTCGCGGAGTATATGCTACAGCACACTATTACGGACATTTGAAGAACATCCAAATCAATCCAGGTAATGGCGCAAACTTTGTGTCTGCGAGTGGTTATTTTGGACTCGGTGCAGCGGCTTTAAATGGTGCACTAGCGGCTAAACCTGCTTTGGCTTCAGCTTTGGCTCCTCAAGTTCGTCAAATGACTGTGCTTTCTGAAGCAACAAAAGATGTGACTCTCAATGCAGACCAACATGATTTTGGTTTTGCTCCTATCGTGGGTGCGCATTTCCGCAGCAAATATATTGATGTAGCAGCTAAATACGAATTCCGCACAGCCATCGCTTTCAAGAACGAATCGGCAAATAGTGAAAGCGCAAACAATCTTTCTGCGCTCGCAGCCTATCGCGATGGCGCAGAAGTGCGCAGCGACATCCCAGCGTTGCTCACATTTGGTGTGCAAGTGCGTCCAGTGGAAGGTCTTCGTCTGAACTTGGGTTATCACCACTATTTCGATAAGCAAGCTAAGTCGGGCTTGAAAGGGGCATACCGCAACGAATTGCTCAATGCAGGCACGAAAGAATATCTCTTCGGTGCAGAATATGATTTGAATAAGTCTTGGGAAGTAAGTGCTGGTGTTCAGCGTACGGTTTATCCTAACACTGATGCCTACATGAATGACCTCTCGTTTACCACCAACTCTACGAGCTTGGGTCTTGGAGTGGGCTACCGTGTGAACGATATGGTCAAGGTGAATGCAGGATATTTCCACACTTTCTACGATACTTATCACAAGCAATCAGCCAACTACAACAATGC
>JABZGM010000187.1 GCA_015259235.1 Alloprevotella sp.
CCTTTACCTCCAATAATTGATGGTAAGCACGAAGCGGTTGCAGCACTTGTTCCTGCATCGCAGTGCGCTTCGCCACCTTTTTGTCCACCACTTTGAACGTCACAAAGTCCACGGCAAAAGGCATATTCGTGTCATTGTCGATGCGCGTGTAAAAGTAGAACAATCCATTGTGCGCATAAAGACCGCGGAGTAAGAACTTCATTCCGAATTGTTGCGCACCGATATGCTTAATCCTGCGCTTATCGCTTTGGTAAATGCTCTGCATAATGAGTTTCACCAAGATAGGTGACTCACTGCCCAGTTCCTTGAAATAGATGTCCGAGCGGTTGGAAGGCAATCTTCCAGCCGTAGGCGCAAGGAAATCCTGCATCTCAATGTTGAGCTTCTCAGGTTCGGTGGCATACTTCACATTAAAGGCATAGAACGAGCCATCTTCGCAAATCACCGATAGATTAGTCTCCGTTTCAAAATCTTGCACGGCAGCTTTGATGCGCAAGACATTTTCCGCATCCTCCGCTTTGCCTGCAATGATGTTTTGCGAACCCAAGTCCACATAGCGAATAGGCGCAGGAAAGATGAGATGCGTAGTCTTGTCGAAAGTCACCTCCAAGCCATAAGGCAAGACAACTCGAGCGTTGGGAACACTTCGGCTCAATCCTTGGTAGAGCGTCCCCGACGACAAGAGCGAAGAAGAAAGATTTGTGGGTTTATCCTTGCTCTGGGCAAAGACAGCTGTGCTACTCGCCACGAGGAGTAGTGCAGAGAAAAAGAAATGTTTCATTGTTTATAGCGATTGATTGAATGATTATTTGGTAGGCATCAAGAAGAGTTTGTAACCACCCTTAATGGTCACTTTAATGGTACGCAGTTTCTTTTGCAAGAGCTGACTAGCCCCTGGCATCACCCCACGTGCCGTTTCCGAGATGATTTGGTCTTTGGCAGAAGAAGCGAAGGTAAAACTCGTTCCCATCGTTCCCCCGATGTTAGCCCCCATTTCTTTGAGGGCAGAGAGGTTCTCCAATTCAGGAATGTAGACACCTTCCTGTCCGTCCATGTCATAAGCCGATAGTTTGATAGGAAGAATGCGCCCAGCGTGTTCAATGCTTTTGACCAATAGTAGCATCCGATGTCCTTCTATTTTGGCACTTGCAATGATGCGACTCTGGCGAGGAAGGTGCAAATCCCCAATGCGCGCATTTTCTAGCAAGCGCAACACCACATCATCCCCCTCTTTGAGAACAAGGGTATGGTCAATCTGCACCCGAATCGTATTGCGTTCCACGCTCTTTTTCTCATTGTTCATAGAGTGAAAGGCAAGATTGCGCCCCTTCGTACCATACATTTTGACAAAGTCCGCATCACTCATCGTACCCGAGAGAGAAGACACCACTTGTTTTCGTTCGGGAAGTACCTCCACTGCCTTTGTCCCTTCCGTTTGCTTGTCAGAAGAAGGCGCAACAATAGTGCGTTCCTGCGCTTGAGCAAAAGCATTGTTCAGCGCGGTAGGATTATTAGACGTAGACTTAGGAAGATACTTCGCAGCCATCTGATAACTCTTTTCCATCAGCGCCAATTGACGTTCCTCCTCATTCTCTTCTTTATCATTCTTCTTTGCCAATTCATTCTTCAATTCAGCCACTTGCGAGCGGAGTTCTTCGCGCTCCTTCTCACTAGGGTCAGTGGCATAGAAATCATTGAGCAAGCGGTTGTTCTCCGCATAGCGTTGCATCGACCGCTCAATCTTACTTCGAGAGCGAGAAGCTTCCACTCTTTCCGCTTCTTCAGCCGCATTCTGCGCTGCAAACTCATCGGAAACTTCCGCCATCTCCGCCTTCGCTTGCTGTTCTTCAGCCGATTTGTTGCCCTGTTCATAAGCCTTCAGTTTGTTGCCGGGCAATTCTTCCACACTCGCTTGAGGAATACTGTCATTGAGTCCCTGCTGCGCTGCCGTTTTCTCCTTGCCCGAAGGGGCAAAGATAAACCACATAGAGAGCGCAAAGAGTAATCCTAGTCCGCCAAAGACGAGCCATTTTTTCAGTTGGTCTTGTTGTTTCTTATCCATAATTGAGGTATTGATTTTAATTGCTGATATTCCGTGTCTTGTTGTTGGAGGGCAGGTCTGTCCAGATGCTCATTCTTCGGAATAGGTAAGGCAGTAGCGTAAGGAGTCACAAAGAATTGCGCAATCATAAAGAGAGCGCAAAGGAGATACACCAAACTAATGCCATAGACCAGTGTTTTTCTCTGCTTCGTACTTAGTCGTTCACATTGTTGTTTTAGCCACACCTTTCCGCGAATGATCCAGCTGCGGAGCATTCGTTGTGGAGAATACGTTCGTGTCATCGTTTGTAAGTTTGAAGGTCTTGATTCTCACGCACAACAAAGTGTTCCATCAGAAAGCCCTGCGGATTGTTGTCCGAACGCACCGCATTTTGCAGGGTGCAAGTCGTGATTAGACTACGTTCCGTCACGTTACTAGGGCGCACAATAAACATGCGTGCATAAGTCGTCACGTCATAAGGATACACCTTAAAGTCACATTGTATAGAGTCAATTTCCACACGCTGATTCACATTGCCCGAGATGGCACTATTGAAATACCCCTTTTCTGCCAAATCCTTGTAATAATCAAAAGCCGATTTATCACAAAGCGCAAAGGCACGTGCCATATTTTGCTCAATAGCATCCTTGTCGGGAGCAATGCTAAAGAAGAGCTCGTGGAAACGTCTGACGTGTTCGCGTGCTTCCACAGGACGATTGCGAGAAGCATCTTGACTCAGCGCCAGCATCAAAGATTTCCCTTGGTCAAGCACGTAGATTTTTTCTCGTTGCTCCCGAGCAAAATTGTAGGAAGCATAGAGCGCATAAGCCGTAATGCCCACACAGAGCAAGGCAAAGACGATGATGTATAGCCTAATCTGACTAAATGCTGTCTGAATGTTTTTTAGAGATTTGAATTCCATAGGAGTGTATGTTGTTGTATTGTTGTCCAGTCCCAAACGTCTAGACGAGCTACGAAAGTCGTAGCAAGAATAAAAGGGTCTGTGACCCTCTAATGTCTAACATCTAATGTCTAACGTCTATTCTTAATGAGCATCCCCTTGATACGTCCACCGATATTTCCCACGGCAGCTCCCATACCAGCAGCAGAAGCCTTACCACCTGTGTAGGCACCTTGTGCGCCACTCTTTGCCACGCTATTGACATTGCGACCATAAGCCCCAATACCGCCACCAGCTTCGATGATCCATCCAGCCACAGTGGGCACACAGAAATATCCCACAATGCCAATGAGGAAGAAGACAATGTAATACCACGTTCCCGAGTCGGGAACATAGTTCGCACTCGAAAGCGCTGCAATGTCCTTCTGCACCATCAAAACTTGAATCTTGGCAAGCAAAGCCGAAAGAATAGAACTCACGGGCAACCACAGATAGACCGATATGTAGCGCGAGAACCACGCACTGAGCGAGCCCGAAAGTCCATCCCAAACCGAGATACCAAAGACGACAGGTCCTAGAATGGAAAGGACAATAAGGATAAAGGTGCGGAGGGTATCAATAATCAAACCAGCCGCATTGTAGAGCAATTCCATGAAATCTCGAAAGAGTTGCATAAACCATTGCTTCGTCTGATAGGCAGCCCTTTCAGCATACATTCCGGCAATGGTCACCGCATCTTCAGGACCGATGATACCCATCTCCTCAATCTTTTCGTCAAACTTCTCATTAGATACCAAATAAGCCGTTTCGGGATTTTTCAGATAAGCCGCCTCTTGGAGTTTATCCCTCCTTTTCACCAACTGCGCCAGCATGTTTTCTTGTTGATGCACCATCGCTTCTGTGCCTTGCACCACAGGAGAAAGCACCGCATTCATCGTTCCCAACACCACCGTTGGGAAGAACATGATGCAAAACCCCAAGACAAAAGGACGGAGCAAGGGAAACACATCGATGGGTTCAGCCCGCGCAATGGACGCCCAAACGCGCAGAGCAATGTAAAAGAGCGCACCTAGACCTGCAATTCCCTTGGCAATGCCCGACATCTGCGCACAGAGCGGCATCATCTCATCGTAGGTAGAGCGCAGTAGGTCGTGTAAACTAGCGAAATCCATAGCACCCACTCCTACCAATATCGGTTTGCCGTGTTACCATATAGGGCTTGCACCGCAGAGAGGTCACCCTTTTCTCTGGCACGCACGTAGCTCACCGAAATGTTCTTTCTAGTGTAATAACCCCAATTCGGTTTAAGGTCACCTCTTTTTTACTCAGGTTATAGCACACAACGATTCTTTCGAT
>JABZGM010000188.1 GCA_015259235.1 Alloprevotella sp.
CAATGTATATACTAGCCCTAAAGCGGCAAAGTAAAGCAGAGAAGCCACGATTCGTAGCAAAGCCTCTGCTCAACTTCCGCTTGATAGCCAAAGCCAATCGGCATTTACACAATGAATACACCCACCACTTACCCCTGCGACATCACTATAGTCGTTCCCCTTTTTAACGAAGACGAAAGTATTCCCGAACTCTACGCATGGATTAAACGAGTCATGCACGAACACAACTTCAGTTATGAAGTGCTTTTTGTAGATGATGGGTCTACCGATCAGTCATGGAGCATCATCCAAAAATTGTCGCAAGAGGAAGAAGCTGTACACGGCATCAAGTTTCGTCGTAATTATGGCAAAAGTCCTGCCTTGTTTTGTGGATTCCGCAGCGCAAAAGGGCGAGTGGTCATCACCATGGATGCTGATTTACAAGATAGTCCCGATGAGATCCCCGAATTGTATCGCATGATTAGCGAAGACGGATATGATCTCGTCAGCGGTTATAAGCAGAAAAGATACGACCCCATCTCTAAAACAATTCCCACCAAACTTTTCAATGCTACGGCACGAAAAGTGAGTGGTATCCCTAATCTTCACGACTTCAATTGTGGACTCAAAGCTTACCGCCTAGAAGTGGTGAAAAACATCGAGGTATATGGTGAAATGCACCGCTATATTCCTTACCTAGCAAAAAATGCTGGTTTTTCAAAAATTGGAGAGAAGGTGGTGCAACACCAAGCACGCAAATTTGGCACTTCCAAATTTATGGGATTGAATCGCTTTGTCAACGGTTATCTTGACCTCCTTTCTTTGTGGTTCCTCAACAGCTTTGGACTCAAGCCCATGCACGTCTTTGGTTTCTTGGGTACAGTGATGTTTGTCTTCGGCTTCTTAGCAACGATTGTAGTAGGTGGTGTGAAGCTCTATCACCTTTTTGCAGGAATTCCTGCACCACTCGTCACAAACTCTCCCTATTTCTACATCTCACTCACCATGATGATTCTAGGTACCCAGCTCTTTGTTGCTGGATTTTTGGGAGAACTCATCAGTCGCAACGCGCAGGGTCGCAACGACTATCACATCGAAGAAGAAATTTAAGACATTGTGTAGGGCTAATTTATCGTTTACCCAGCACTTGCTCAAGCATAAAATGGCAAAAAAACTTCTACATAGTTTCCTTGGTCTGGCGGCGTCTGGCATCGTAATGGGAATGGCAAGTTGCACCAACATTGACTGTCCACTCGACAATCAAGTGGAAATGGTGCTCAATTTCTACCATTATGAGACCAAAAAAGTACTTTCACTCTCAGATACTTTAAGCATATATGGAGTTAAAGGCGATACAACACAATTACTGTTCAATCGTGCTATAGGACAACGCACCATTCGAGTACCATTAAATGTTGCATCCGAACGCGATACGCTGTTGCTCCGTTTCTCTTCTAGCACCGAAACTGCAACAGATACGTTGATTGTGTCGCATCAACCAAAGTCTCATTTTGAATCGCTGGACTGCCCAGCTTCTGTGTTCCACACGCTTACGAAAGTAAACTGGCACGCGCATCAAAATACATCTAAACTCCTAACTGTGCAGGAAGTTCTCGTCACCAACCCCAATGTAGCTTACGAAAATGTGGAACATCTCAAAGTACTCCTTCGTCCTGTTGCTCAGTAGTCTAGGCGCACTGGGCTCGATGAATGATGCAAAGGCAGCGAATGTACAAACTTTGGCTTCTACGCCTGTCTGTTCTTTAGAAGAACAAGGATTCTCCAATGAGTCAGTAGGAGCAAACACTCCTCAAAGCACAGATGGTCGTTTAAAAGATGCCCCACTTTTGCAGTGGGATGACAGCACCACTATCACTCGCGCCCCACAAGGGGTGGAATTTAACGACGGTAAGCGTGAAGCCCTCAATCGTCTATTGGGCAATCGCAGTATACCCTTGTTGGCAGGAGTGAGTGTTTCAGCCAATCTAGCAGGCGCATTTCTCAACACCTTCACTTCTTCGGGCACTTACGAAGGAGCTTTGCGCCTAAATTTCCGCAATAAATACTTTCCTATTATAGAATTAGGTATCGGTGCTGCGAATCAAACGAGTGAAACGACACAATTAAATTACATCACTCGCGCACCATTCGGACGCATTGGGCTTGACTACAATCTAAAGCGCGACAAACGAAGTACAAATCGCATTTTTGTAGGTGCACGCTACGGTTTTTCGGCTTTCAACTATGACCTGAGTGGGACTCCAGTCCAAGACACACATTGGAAAACGGAAGCTCCCTTCCAATTCAACAACATCAGCGACAAGGTCCACTGGGGTGAACTTGTGTTCGGATTGGAAACCTCAATATGGAAATTCATTCATCTTGGTTGGTCATTGCGCTATCAAGTGCGTCTTTATGAGCACAACACCAACATCGGAAGAGCTTGGCACGTGCCTGGTTTTGGACAAAACTCAGAAAATAGTCACTTTTCTGGAACATTCCAACTCATTTTTGACCTCACTCACTTTAAGAAAGCAAAAGCCCCTTCTATAAACTCTAGCAAATGAAACGTATCCTTTCTCTCATCTTCCTCATACTCTTGGTAGCTGGCACTGTATATACACTTTCTAGAAGTAAGTATCAGTCTAGCGAAGGGCAGATTTTCGGTACTACTTACCATGTGCGTTACAATGCAACACACAGTTATGATAAGGAAATTGCTGAAGAACTCAATCGCGTGGACACTATATTCTCTCTCTTTAAAGAGAATAGTCTACTCTCTCGCTTCAATCGAGGAGAAGACAAGGGAATAGGCAATCCTCTATTTGCAGAAGTCATCAAGCTATCTCTTGAGATTTCTAAGGGCACTGAGGGAGCATTTGACATCACGGTTGCTCCATTGGTCAATGCTTGGGGATTTGGTTTCAAAAACAAGCAACCTCTCACTGATAATCAGGTAGATTCGTTGCGAAAACTCGTAGGCTATCAGCATCTTTCATTTGATGGTAAGCAACTAACTAAAGATATTCCCAACCTACAAATTGATTGTGGTGCAGTTGCAAAAGGATATGCCGTGGATCGCATAGCAAAATTGCTCAGCGAAAAAGGATGCCAAAACTATATGGTCGAAATTGGTGGAGAAGTTGTTGTAAAAGGCAAGAACGATAAAGGCGAGAAATGGAAGGTTGGTATTAACAAGCCTATAGAAAATACGAAGACAACAAGCGATGAACTCCAGGCTCTTCTAAGTCTCACGAATTGCGGTATCGCAACTTCTGGAAACTACCGCAACTTCTACATTAAAGATGGGAAAAAATACGCCCATTCTATCGATCCCAAGACGGGATACCCTGTACAGCATTCTTTACTTTCGGCTACGGTTGTCAGTAATTCCTGCGCTAAAAGCGATGCACTTGCCACGGCTTTCATGGTGATGGGCTTAGATAAAGCTAAAGCCTATGTGCAAACCCACAAGGATGTCCATGTCTACTTTATCTATGCTGACGCAAAAGGCAACTACCAAGTGTGGATGTCCGACGGCATGAAACCTTTGATTGACTTACAACCATGAGTAGCCACATTTTCCACCGATTCGTCGGAAATCCGCTCTTTCAAGGACTGAGCGTAGACGACTTTGAACAAATTGCAGAGCGCGTACCTTTTGATTTCCACACCATAGCTCCAAGACACCCAATCGTACACGCCGACGATCCTTGCGATAGTCTCATCTGTACCCTCTCTGGTACGGTGTGCAAAGAAGAAGTAAGCGACTTGCACCATTATACCTTCCGCGAATTCATCACCACCAACACAGTGATTCAGCCAGAACGTCTTTTTGGCTTGCGTCCGCGTTATAGTGCCACTTTCCTAGCAGAGACAGAAGTACAATACTTCTCTGTGCCCAAGCGAGAAGTGAGAGATGTATTATTCACACTCACTCCTTTCCACCTCAACTATCTCAATCTTATCTGCACCACTCAACAGTTGCAAGATAGCAGAGTTTGGCGGGCTCTTCCAGACTCTTTGGAAGGACGCTTCTTACATTTCCTCTATACACGGTCCTCGCGCCCTGCAGGTCGAAAAGAACTCGTGATAGACATGGTGGCTCTCGCAGGAGAACTCACTGCCACACGATTGCGCGTTTCACAAATGCTCAATGAACTCAATGATCGTGGGCTCATCGAATTGCGCCGACGACACATTCTCATTCCTTCAATGGAGGCTCTATTGCAAGACAACTAAAAGAACCTTCATATATTTAGAGATTAGTCCCACATACCTTCTCCCCAAGAGGAGTTATCCAACCATAACT
>JABZGM010000189.1 GCA_015259235.1 Alloprevotella sp.
GCGCGGAGTAGAGGGTAGACCTTATCAGACGTTAGAGATTAGACGTTAGACGTTAGAGTATCTAGAAAATCTAGAAAGAGCTAGAAGAGCCAGAAGAGTTAGAAGAGTTAGAAAGAGAGAACCAGAAGGATTCCCCTTCTAACGTCTAACCTCTAACGTCTAACGTCTAATTTCTATTTCGGTCGCAGGATCGCGAGGGGCACCATCATTTCCTCCATAGAAAGTCCGCCATGTTGGAAGGTGTCGCGATAGAACTGCACATAGTGGTTGTAGTTATTGGGATAAGCAAAGAAGCGCGTGCCCGTGGCAAAGATGTAAGCAGTGGAAAGATTGGGCGAAGGAAGTTTCAAAGCAGCAGGATTGCGCACCTCATAGACTTCTTTTGGCGGATAGTTGAGGTTTTTTCCCAACTTATAGCGCAGATTCGTGTTCACATTGCGGTCGCCCACCACTTTGCAGGGGCGATCCACGCGAATAGAACCGTGGTCAGTGGTGAGGATGACTTCAGCATCACCCTCCGCCAAGCGACGAAAGAGTTCGCGAATGGCAGAATGGCGGAACCACGAGAGCGTGATGGCACGATAAGCCGCTTCGTTGGACGCTAGTTCGCGCACCATCTTACTCTCCGTGCGCGCATGGGAAAGCATATCAATGAAATTGATGACCACCACATTGAGCGGATGTTTCGACCATTCGGCATAAGACGCCAACGCTTGTTCGGCAGCAGAAGAATCATTGAGTTTGTGGTAGGAAAAAGCCGTGGGTTGGCGCAGTCGTTCCAACTGTTTGCGGAGCAATTCCTCCTCGTGCTGATTCTTCCCTTCGTCTTCCTCTTCATCCACCCAGAGATGGGGATATTGCTGTTTGAGCTCGAGCGGCATGAGTCCAGCAAAGAGCGCATTGCGCGCATATTGCGTCACAGTGGGGAGGATTGCATAGTAAAGTTGTTCGTCAATGTCGAAATCATTGGCGAGAGCTTTCGCTAGTGTGCGCCACTGATCGTAGCGGAAATTGTCGAGCACCACCCACACCACGCGTTTGCCCGCTTTGAGTTTGGGAAGCACGGTTTTGCGCATCACCATGGGCGAGAGCAAGGGCGTGTCTTCGGCATCGGGATGTTGCACCCACGACTCATAGTTGCGGCGAACAAACTTGGTGAAGGCGGCATTGGCTTCTTCTTTCTGCGTGCGCAGCAATTCGTTCATCGCAGAGTCGGGAGCTTCTTCGAGTTGCAACTCCCAGTGCACGAGTTTTTTGTAGAGTTCTTTCCACGCTTCGGCATCTTGCGCATCGTCCATACTCAGTGCAATGCGCGAAAAGTCTTGTCGATAACCGATTTCTGTGTGTTCTTGTCGAATCTCTTGTGCGTGGATGTGCTTTTTGAGCGCGAGAAGAATCTGCATCGGATTGACGGGTTTCAACAGATAGTCTGTGATTTGCGCTCCGATGGCTTGATCCATCAAATCTTCGGCTTCATTCTTCGTCACCATCACCACGGGCATCTCAGGATGCAAGTCTTTGATGGCGGAGAGGGTTTCGAGACCAGAGAGGCCGGGCATATTTTCATCGAGCAACACGAGGTCAAAGGCTTGATTTTTGCACAAATCGACCGCATCAGCACCATTATTGCAGGTGGTGATGTCGTATCCTCGCTTTTCGAGGAAGATGCAATGGGGGCGAAGGAGGTCTATCTCATCGTCTACCCAAAGAAGTCGTGCGCTCATGATGGTGTGCATTATGTTTCTACAAAGTTACTGCAATTTATGCGGTTGTGCAAGGATTTCAACCGAAATTGGTCATTAGATTGTAAAAGTGCTATTCGATATTAAAAAGATAACTTCCTGTATTCAGAATATAACGATCGATTGAGGATTATCTGAAAATATAGAAATCAAAAAGTGCATTTCATAATAAAAAAACGACCCGCCGATTTGAGCTTCATTGAGAGGCTTGGCGGGTTCTACACGTTGCAAAAATAAGAAGAAAATGCGAAAGCTCCAAATAATTGACTAAAAAAGAGATTCTACTGTTGAATGAATTCACCACTTGCATCAACAGGATTGATACAAGCGGTGAAATTGGTTGGTGGCTTGAGAGCAACTGCAAAAAGAAAGGATATCTGCTATTGCACAATCTCGGGATGTCCGTCAGTGATGACGAGCTGTCCTGCAGTGGGGTGTGCCACTTTGCGCCCACTGAGGTCAAAATTTACGATTGTCTTCTTGTGCTTTTGGGCAGAAACAGAAGAGATACCAGTGATTTTGTTGCGACCGAGACGGAAAACAACAGTGGCGTGTTTACGCACTTGAGCGCGAAGCACGGATTTCACGGTGTTTTCACCAGCCTTTTGGAGTTGGCAATCGTAGGTGTAGTAGTCTATCGTGGGATCGAGTGCCGAGAACTTGGAGAAATCGAAAACGGCTTCCTTGGTGGCTTCGCTCATGTTGGTGGCAGAGATGGCAACATCACCATTGGCGAGGTCTTTCATGAAGTAGACCATGTTGTCGACAGTACCGATGTATTCTGCTTGTTGTCCGAGATCATCTTGGTCAAGGGCGATGAGGTCGGCATTGGTCATGAGCTTCTTGTCGTCTGCCGTGATGGGTTTCGTGAGGTCGAAGGAGAGCAACAAGGGGGAAGACCACATGCACCAGAGGGCAAACTGGGTGCGATATTCGTCTTGCGTCATACCAGGGGTGCCGACTACGAGGTCGTTACTGGATTTTCCGGTGCCGTGAATACCTACACACATCATGTCGGCATCATTGAAACGATTGACTCCGGAATAAGCCCAGAGGTCTTTCATACTGGCAATGCTTTGAATGATGCCAATTCCTCCTTGTTTTCCATTCCATCCATCGCGCGTGTCATAAGTGGCACGCCATACGGGCGAACCTGTGGTGAATCCCCATTTCCAAGGTTCACGAACGCCCCATTCGCACATATATAAAAGGATGTCGCGACCTGATTTTTTGAGCGCATCTCCCATTGCTTTGTAGCGCACTTGAGCAGAGGCGGCATCACCGGGTGCATGACAGTAGTCGTATTTGAGCAAATCGACTCCCCAAGCTGCATATTGTTTGGCATCGACAGTCTCTTTTCCATACGAACCAAATGCTCCTGCGCAAGTGTTGTTGGCTGCATCGGAATAGATGCCGAATTTCAAACCTTTGCTGTGGGCATAGTCCACCGTGGCTTTCATGCCGATGGGGAACTTGGCAGGGTCTTCTTGGGGACGACCATCGGAATGACGTGTTTTGGCGTGCCAGAGGTCATCGATGATGAGGTAGTTGTAGCCAACATCTTTCAATCCTTGCTTCACCATGGCATCCGACACTTTCTTCACCACGTCAGTAGAGATTTTGTCTTGTACCACGTTCCAAGAAATCCATCCCATCATGGGTTTTGCCAAGGGAAGATTTTGCTTGACTGTGAGTGTGGCTTTAGCAAGAACCTGCTGTTCCTTTCCTTCCGTAGACACAATGTTGTAGTGATAGACTCCTTCGGCTTCGGGCGCAGTGCCTTCTACAATACGTCGTTTGGCATTCCAAGTGAGTCCATCGGGAAGTTGGGTGACAGTCACATTGAGGGATGGGTCGGAAGTGACAATTTTGTGCAGCACGCGCTTTCCAGGCAGGGAGAAGATGTCGGTGGCGCAAGCTAAAGGTGTCTTCAACACATCGGGAGAAACGATCTCAGGACGCGTGGAGTTTTGCTCGTGATAGATGAAATAGGCATTTGCCCAATCGAAGTGGTCGCCCCAGTTGCCTTCTCCTCCGCCGTTGTTCACCTCGAGAATGAGATATTTGGCATTGCGCACATCGACATCGAGCTGAATGGGCGCGGAATCACGGTCCATTGAACCGCTTTTCACCACTTGGTCTTTGCCGTCTTGTCCACGAAGCACTACACGATAATCAAGAATCGCGGCTTTGTCGCGAGGATTGTTCGGATTTTCAACTTCGGCATCAATGCCGCCCACAGCACGGAAAGTGGTGACTGCGCCATTGAGTTTTACCACGATGCGCGAAGGGGCATGCACCCCTACTCCACTCTCATAGGTGGTTTTTCCCAAACGAATGGGATTTCCTTCGATGCTCTTGTTGGCTTGGGGAGCTTTCCAACCGTTTTCCATCTTCGACAAATCGAAACTGCTCAAGGGAATGAACTCGATGCTGGGGTCGGTGGAAACGGGTATTTTGACAACGTTTTTAGTGACAACTTGCATCATAGGAGCTGCATTGGCT
>JABZGM010000018.1 GCA_015259235.1 Alloprevotella sp.
TTCTAGAAAGCAGAAATCTTGAACGGAGCTTCTGAACTTCAGGTTTTGACGTTAAATAACGATGTTCAAATTGTAAAGTTTTCTTCTTATGTTTGCCTGTTTTTGCAGTCCGTGATCAAAGTTGCGTTGATATCGAGTCAGTGACTTTGCCCTTATTAAGGCCTATCCTTATGTCTCTGTAGAAGATTCTACAGGACTATCTGTTAAATCCCTATGGCTCATTAGACCGTAATTGTGCTATTCGTTATTGAAAATATAGCTTTCTATCATCTTTCATTCTCTTGGTGGCATCTTGTTTTCCGTTTGTTCTCGATATAGTCCGCTACGCCATCGAGCAAACGGTAAACAAACAGCTCAACAATCCAATAAAATCTGTTCAGAATCTAATGAGCGATTAGGGTTGAAGAGAAGTAGGTATTTGCCATTCTGGTGGAGAAAGATATGCAAATCGGCTGAGTTTCATCATAAAACCCAGCCGATTTGTTTGTTTCATACTTTACTCTTGCTTATCATTAGAATAAAGGAGTTGCTCCAATGCGATGGCAATGCCATCTTCGTCGTTAGAAATAGTGATGAAATCGGCAATTGCTTTCACTTCATCGACAGCATTTCCCATAGCAATGCCTATACCTGCGTATTCTAGCATGGAAAGATCATTGAACCCATCACCAAAAGCCATTAGGTCTTTGCGCTTCATGCCTAAATGGATTAATAGACGCTGAAGAGATTGCGCTTTATCAATGCCTTTGGGGGTGAGTTCAAGAAAGAAAGGAGCAGAACGGAATATCTCCATACGATTGGAAAGTACTTCTTTCATCTTAGCTTCTAAGTCAACAAGGAGTTGAGGTTCGCCAGGAATAAGAAACTTGGTGGCACCTCCTTGAATTGCGCTTGCCTCAGCCACGAAATTTTTAGCCACAACGACAGGCATTCCGTTGATGCGTGCTTCTTCCGCTAAATACTCTCCTTCATTGGAACTCGCTAAAATAGCGTTTGACTGATAGGTGACGATAGGTAGTTTTGCACTTTCTGCAAAGGTATACAAGGTCGGAATTAGATCAGTATCAACAGTTTGGCTGTATATGGCTTTCTCTGTGCCCCAGTCTATAATTCTTCCTCCATTATAAGAAAGTACAAATCCACCAAACTTATCAAGTTGTAATTGTTGGGCTAGAGAAGAAATTCCGTAAGTGGGGCGCCCAGAGGCTAATACTAAGCGAACCCCCTCGCGTTGTGCTCGCATCAGCGCTTCAAAGGTACGCGGAGTGATAACTTTTTGGCTGTTGGTTAGGGTGCCATCTAAGTCTAATGATATGATGCGGTAGGAGAGGGGAGTGACTGTCTTCATTTTTGTCTGTGATGTTTATGACGGCGTTAGAGTAGGATGGCGCAATAAGCTAGATTTGCAAGCTATCTAATAATGTACCATCCAAATGATAGAGCGAGATTAACCCCTCTTCGTAAGTAGCAAATGTAGGAGGATTACCACCTTTGGGGAATGTTGGACTACCTGTATTGACTATCACTGAACCATTTTCTATGCGCGTGATGTGAGGAAGATGCGTGTGTCCGTTAAAAAGAAGATCAAACTTAGCACGAGGCAAATGTTTTTCTCCATAAACATGACCGTGTGTAAGGAAAATGCGTGTGCCGTTGTCTACAATCCAAGCGTAATCTCCCATTAAGTCAAAGTCACAAAGCATCTGGTCAACTTCACTGTCGCAATTACCTCGTACGGCAATGATGCAATCTGCGATCGCGTTGAGGCGCTTCACTATGCCTTGAGGATCAATACCTTCTGGAATGCGATTGCGTGGACCATAGTTAAGTAAATCTCCAATAAAAAGGAATTGTTCGCACTGCATGTTGTTGTAGTGCTCAAGTAATTTCTCAAGCACAGGAAGTGAACCGTGAATGTCGGAACAAATAAGATACTTCATAAGGGCAGAATTATTCTGAATGTGGAGAAGTTCAAAGCGATTCTTGCTCATCGAAAAGCATGTCGGCTTTCACACGAGCAATGGTTGTGTCTTCTACAAAACGAGAGGCAATGGCAAAGGCAAAGTCCGCTGCAGCTCTTGGTCCTTTGGCTGTGATGATATGTCCATCTTCAACCACAAAATCATTAACTATTTCAGCTCCTTCAAGCTCTTGTTCAAAACCCGGATAACAAGTTGCATAGCGTTGTTTCAAAATACCATATTTACCTAAAATCATAGGTGCTGCGCAGATGGCTGCGATAAGGTTTTTGCAATCGTGGTGGTAAAGTAATGCTTTTCGCAAACCTTCGTGAAGAAGAAGGTTGCGTGCCCCTGGCATACCACCCGGCAGAATAAGACCGTTGCTCTTATAGATTTCACCTTTACGGAATACTGTCTCAGCCATGATGGATATACCATGGGAACCATGGATAAGTCTGCTGCCGGTGATGGATACGATTTGTATGTCTAAATCACACCGTCTGAGAATGTCTATAGTAGTTAGTGCTTCAATTTCTTCAAAACCATCAGCCAAAAATATGTGTAGCATATATCTTTAATCTTATTTGCGAATAGTACGAGGTAATTTCTACTTCTATGAGATCAATATCTACGTGTAAGGCTTCCTACTGAGCCAAAGGGTTAAGGCAATTAAGGTATGCCTTTATGGTTTGTTCTAAGCCCAGGTAGAGTGCATCGCACACGAGGGCGTGACCAATACTTACTTCATCAAGAAAGGGAATCTGCAGGGAAAAGTAGGCTAGATTTTCCAGACTTAAATCATGTCCAGCATTGATGCCTAGTCCGATGTTGCGACAGTGAAGAGCACATTCCACATAGGGTGCAATAGCTTCTTGGCGATTGGCATTATAGTTTGAAGCGTATGGCTCAGTGTAAAGTTCAATTCGGTCTGCTCCACAATGAAGGGCATAGTCAGCCATTTCTTTGTCTGGATCAATAAAAACAGAGACTCTCACATTTGCTTCGTGAAAACGGGCAATAATAGGAGCAAGAAAGTCTGCTTTCTCTTTTGTGTTCCAGCCAGCATTAGAAGTAAGTTGATCGGGAGCGTCAGGTACGAGAGTCACCTGTGTAGGTTTTACAGCACAAACAAGAGCAATGAAATCTTCACTTGGATATCCTTCAATATTGAACTCCGTATTGATGTATTTCTTTAGCTCGAGTACATCAGTTCGGCGGATATGTCGCTCATCGGGTCTCGGATGTACAGTGATGCCTTGTCCACCAAATTGCTCGCAATCTCGAGCCACTTGTAGTAAATCGGGATTGTTGCCACCACGTGCATTACGTAATGTAGCAAATTTATTGATATTTACGCTCAGTTTCGTCATAAATGCTTGGTATAATGAGGAGAATACTGTAAATTTGCTCAAAGAAGCAAGGAACTCTCTTCCTTATTTATGTTGCGAAATTACGAAAATGTTTCAAATAATGCGCATCCTACGGGGTGAAATGCGGCAATTTACCAATTATTATGCACTGTTCTCCTCAAAGAATTGCCTTATTTGGCAAGAGTTATAACACAGATAAAGTAAACTGTGCCCTTCATATTATTCTTAAGTTACAACAGCTTGGCATAGACGTTCTTGTGACAGAGGATTTTATGCCTGTGTTGCATGAACACGCCCCTGATGTTATAGAGCGTGTACATAGCTTCTCTTTTGGAGATTGTCAAGCAGACCTTGCTATATCGATAGGAGGAGATGGTACCTTTCTATATACTGCAGAGCGTCTACGCAATCGTCCGATTCCTATCCTTGGTGTAAATCTTGGAAGATTAGGTTTTTTGGCAGAAGTGACTCCTGAATTTTTGAACGAAGCCTTAGAACATATTGCTACGGGGAATTATAACCTTAACGAGCGAAGTGTGATTGAAGTAAAGACATCCAGCGAAAATATAGAGACTTATCCATTTGCACTCAATGATGTTGCCCTTCTAAAGCATGATAATGCTTCGCTTATAGATGTTGAGACAAAGGTGGATGGGGAATTGCTTACTAAATATGTTGCAGATGGACTTGTGATAAGCACACCAACTGGTTCTACTGCTTATTCGTTGTCTGTAGGCGGTCCTGTTCTTGACCCGCAGTCTGCAACTTTTTGTCTTTCGCCAGTGGCACCACATAGTTTGACGATGCGCCCCATTGTACTTCGTGATGATGTTGAAATTAAACTCAAAGTACACAGCCGAACAGAGCGTTTCTTGCTTTCTATTGATGGTCGTAGCCAAAGTTTTTCGACAGATACTGAAGTGACATTGGCAAAGGCTAGTTATAATGTATCCGTGGTGCATCTACACCCTAATTCTTTTTTCCGCGCCTTGAGCAAAAAGATGATGTGGGGAGAAGACATCCGTGGATAAAAAGTTACTGCGTACTACCTCCAGACTGCTTATACTGGAGAACCACTACCTTGTTTTATAAGATTTACTAGTATAACAATGAAACTAGACTTCCAGTCCTATTGGCATTTTATAGTTTGGATGAAGCGATATTGGCTGGCTTATCGTTGGTTGAATATCCTAAATCTCATTCTTGGTACGATAGGAGTGGTCTTAAGTCTGTGTTTTGTTTATCTATTCAAAGCTGCCATAGACATCGCAACAGGTGCTCAAACAGGAAATCTTGTGCTTATCTTGTTTTTTTATGTGGTGGGCACTGTTCTAGAACGCATACTTGGTTTTGTGGGAAATTGGTTGAGCACTATACTTTTCACAAAAACAGAAAAGGATATGCGTACGTCACTATTTAAGATATTGATGTACAGCGATTGGCAGCAGCTACAAGAATATCATAGTGGAGATGTGCATGGTAGAATATCCAAAGATGTTGATTATCTGGTGGGAATGACGGTAAATACTTACCCTGCGGTATTCACGATGCTATTTCAGCTTACTGGGGCTTTCGTTTATCTTTGCTTCTTGGACTATAAACTCGCTCTTTGTTTACTCGTAATAACTCCTTTGGTCTTTTTGCTCCGTCGTTTATATATTGAGAAACAGCGCGAACTGACTCGAGATGTTCGTGAACAAGATACAGACGTTTTATCTAGCTATCAAGAAGCTACACAACACCTTCTTGTGATTAAGACTAATCATGCTTATGATGTGATTAGGCAAAGATTAGATGCTTCTCAAATCACCTTGGAAGAAAAGATAAAGCGTAGGCTAAGGTTTTCTATCCGTCCCTTTCTTTTGATGCGTTTAGGTTTTGATTTGACCTATTTAGTCGTTTTTGTTTGGGGAGTTGTTGGCTTACAAAACCAATGGATTACCTATGGAGCCCTCATGGCTTATGTGCAATTAGTGGCACGAGTACAAGCACCATTGAAGAATTTGTCTCAATACGTCAATGCGCTTATACAAGGGCATATAGCTTTCGAACGCGTCTCTGCTTTGGAATCATTGCCTTCAGACTTGTATGACAAGGAAGAAAAGAATAAGGACAGCAATGAGCAGTCTGTAATCAAACAACAGATTATCGAAGGAAAGATAGACTTCTCGTTATGTTTGTCTAATGTGCATTATCAGTATGCTCCGGATGGACGTTGGGTATTGAACGGTTTCTCCTGTCATTTCCCAAAAGGTCGTGTATCTGCTATCTTAGGAGAAACGGGAGCGGGGAAGACTACGCTTATTCGACTATTATTGGGACTTGTCACTCCTCAGGAAGGGGCTGTCGAATGGGAAGTACATGATAAAAGATATCCTTATGGCTTCTTAGGCAGAGCAGCTATTGCTTACGTACCGCAAGGAAACACCTTACTTTCAGGAACAATTCGTGAGAATCTTCTTTTGGCTAATTCTGGAGCTACAGAGGAGGAAATGAATGAAGCATTATTTGTGGCTGCTGCAGATTTTGTTTTTGCATTGCCTCGAGGGTTAGATACTACTTGTCACGAATTTGGAGGGGGATTGTCAGAAGGGCAAGCTCAGCGCATTTGCATTGCTCGTGCTCTACTTCGCCCTTGCCCAATATTAGTTTTTGATGAAAGTACCTCTGCTCTAGACATCGCTACTGAAAAGCTGGTTATTGAACGCTTAGTGTCGAGCTGTAAGGGCAAGACCATGATATTTGTCACGCATCGGGCTGCTGTGCTAGAGCATTGCTCACAAATAATTCAATTGTAGACTTTGCATAGACTGCTAATCAATAATAGCTATACACCACATAATTGGTAAGTAGACCTATCATCTTCAGCCTAACAATAAGAAAAACAACAGATTTCTCATCATTTTGTTTGGAAGAAATATAGAAAGGCTGTACCTTTGCAATGTTTTCATGGTATTAGATTTAAGGTTAAAAGAAGATTGGTTGTCGGGAGACAATCAATTTTTATTTTATACCTACCGCATCTTATGCAGTTCTTGCCGTACAAATAGAACTTGTTTCTGTCGTTCCTTTCTTATTTCTCATTCTTTTCATTTACAATAGTATTACAGATGAAAACTGCTCTCTTTGATTTAGATGGTGTACTTATTGATACCGAAGGACAATATGAGGCTTTTTGGCGAAAGATAGGTCAGGACTTTTTGCCAAAACATCCTAGTTTTGCGCAAGACATTAAAGGTATGTCGTTAGTACAAATCTACCAGACCTATTTTCCTGACTTAGAATCTTTGCAAAAAGAGATGACGTATCGTCTTAATGCTTTTGAGCAAGAGATGCATTATCCTATTTTTGAAAGTGTCCTCCCCTTTCTCAAGCGATTGCAAGAGATACACGTGCGATGTGCTGTTGTGACCAGCAGTAATAGAGAAAAGATGAAGAAAGTCTATGCTGAACATCCAAAGTTGTCTCGCTATTTCTGTGATATTTTTACAGCAGAAAGTGTGCGCCGTTCTAAGCCAATGCCAGATTGTTATCTGAATGCAGCTAAAGCTTTAGAGGTAGCTCCTGAAAAATGTGTCGTCTTTGAAGATAGTATTAATGGGCTTAAGGCAGGGCGTGATAGTGGAGCAAAAGTTGTAGCTTTAGCAACTTCTTTGTCTCGTGAAGTTTTGACTAACAGGGTGAATTACACGTTGTACGATATGTTGGTTGATGACTTTTCTCAGATTGTTCCGGAAATACTCTTTGCAGATTAGAGACCTTACTTCAAGAATATGAAATGAAGAGGTGGTAGTTTTGATAGCATACACATTGCTAGCTGATTATAGATTGTTTGCGAAATATATGGAGCGAACTATGCAAAGACAAAGTAATCGATTATAAACAGAACCAGGTATTGTCCGAAACTTGTTCATCTGGAGCTTGCAGTGATGAACCATAATTTAGTCGGTTAAAGTTGGCTTAAATGCAAAATCCCCACTTGCTTTCATTTGCAAGTGGGGATTGCTTAACGTACTAGAACACGGTCACCGAGTACTTTTGCGAATTGTTTCTCTAGTTCGTTGATTTCAATGAGTTGTCTCAGTAATTCATTCATTTTATCAGGCTGTTGCTGTAGTTCTGGTTGTCTAAGGGCTAGGAGTACTTCCTCTTTTTGTACACCAAGAATAGCATGCTTGTAATCATTTATTACTCGCGGAACAATATCTACTAGTCGTTTCTCCTCAGGGACATAAGCTTTTTGTTGCTCAATAGAGAGAGGATAGCGATCGTCTGCCAACTCTGCTGCTAAACGATTGATTTCTTGATCTGGATGCGTGATAAAGTAGTCGCGAGAATTAAATGTTTCAGGATTCTCTAGGGTATGTTGTGCCGCTTCCTCTAAGATCTGCTGATGCTTATCGATTTGAAGATGAATGTCATCATTAGACAGCTCCTCTAAAATGTAAGGTGCAACCAATGGACTATCTGCTATTATTTCCGTAGTTTGTGTTTTTTTTGCTGCACTCCATGGTGTTTCGACTTCTGTTTGTTGGGCAATGGTTGGCAATTGTCCATAGCGTATCACTAATTGTATCAGCTGAAGTTCACAAGCTATGAGTTGTTGTTGGGCTTTGCTTTCTCCTAAGTTTATAGTTGAACCTGATATGGTTCCTTCTTGATTTAGAGGATTAGTTGATAAAGAAGTGAGTGCTTGTTGTGCGTCGTGAGCGCCTGAAACAGATTCAGGCGGAGGCATCAATTGTTCGTAGGCTTCTAATGGAATGTTATGTTGTCCAGAGTATTGTTGGGCAGCAGCCGGTTGGATTTTACTTTGTGTAGATGATTGGGTAGAAGATGGAGGAGTAGTGGTGTTAGAACGTGAATGCGCTTCTTCCTTTCGCTTGCGAATTTCTTTTGCTACTTCATTGACAATAGCAGATTCATCAATATTAAGTCGTCCAGCTAAATCGTGAATATAGACTTGTCGTACGATATCACTTGGAATAACCGAGATGCTACGAGTGAGATCGGTAATCACACTTGCACGCTTCATAGGATCGCGACCAGCATCTTTGAGTAGCAAGTTAGCTTTGAATTGAATGAAGTCTTCTTCGTTCTCTTCCAAATCTTTGCGGAATTCTTCGGGCGTTCTGGCTTGTGCATAGCTGTCTGGATCCTCACCTTCGGGGAGAAGCATAACTTTGATGTTCAAGCCTTCTGAGAGCAAGATGTCAATACCGCGAAGCGAGGCGTGAATACCAGCTGCGTCGCCATCGTAGAGCACCGTGACATTGTTCGTAAATCGGTGGATTAGACGCACTTGCTCTGGAGTTAGTGCAGTACCACTAGATGCTACTACGTTTTCAACACCGCTTTGGTGCATGGAGATTACGTCAAGATACCCCTCCACCAAGTAGCAACGATCTTGTTTCACGATGGCTTGCTTGGCTAAATAGAGTCCGTAGAGTTCGCGTTTCTTAGAATATATCTCAGACTCGGGAGAATTGACGTATTTTCCTACGTTTTTTTGTTCTTGATTTAGAATACGCCCACCAAAAGCTACGATTCGCCCTGATACAGAGTGAACCGGAAAAATAACACGACCATGATATCTGTCTAGAAGTCTTCCGTCTTCTGTACGATAACACAATCCTGTACTTTCAATATATTTCTCTTCAAAGCCTTTTGCGTGCGCTTTTTGCGCCAATGCGTCTCGCTGTTCCAGAGAATAACCCAGTTGGAATTTGCGGATGATATCGTCACGAAGTCCACGGCGGCGAAAGTAGCTCATACCTATGGCTAGACCATCCACGTTATTGTGTAGAGTTTCAACAAAGTAGTCTCTAGCCCACTCGTTAACGACAAACATCGCTTCACGAGCGGTGGCAGCGGCTTTTTGTTCTGCTGTTTGCTCTCGCTCTTTTACTTCAATACCATAGCGTCTTCCCAGCCATTTAAGGGCTTCGGGATAGGTCATTTGTTCGTGTTGCATCACGAACTTTACCACATTCCCACCATTTCCACAACTAAAGCATTTGCACAGTTGCTTGGAAGGTGATACCATGAATGAAGGTGTCTTCTCATCATGGAAGGGGCAAAGCCCTTTATAGTTGGCACCTGAACGGCGTAGCGTGACGAATTCGCCCACAACATCTACGATGTCTGCGGCAGCCATGATGCGGTCTATGGTACTTCTATCTATCATTGGAAGGAAATTGCGGTTTGCCCTCTAGAAGGAGAGCATTGTAATGAATTACAAAGATACAACTTTTTGGCAATGTGTGCCAGAAAAATCCCCTCCTCATTTACTGAGCAGGGGACAAATTAAAAGTTTGATGGTAGACTAGTGGGGTATAGTTTATCTATATTTCCCTAGACTCTTTTAGAAAACTAAATGACGCCAATGATTTCGTGAATATCTTTTACACCATGACTATCGCACCAAGCATTGATGCCATCAATAACTTTGATGGTGACAGCGGGATCTATGAAATTTGCAGTTCCAATTTGAATTGCCGTGGCACCACACATCATAAATTCTATGGCGTCTGTGGCATTCATAATACCTCCGAGTCCAATTACAGGGATTTGTACTGCTTTTGCCACTTGATGTACCATACGGAGAGCTACTGGTTTTACGCATGGACCGGAAAGGCCGCCTGTACCTATACTTAAGTTACTGCGGCGGCGTTCAATATCGACACTCATTCCCATAAGTGTATTGATGAGAGAAACAGAATCAGCTCCTTCAGCTTCTACAGCACGTGCTATTTCTGCAATGTCAGTGACATTAGGCGATAGTTTAACGATTAGAGTTTTGGGGTAAGCTGCGCGCACGGCTTTTACCACTGAAGCAGCACCAGAACAAGTGACCCCAAAAGCCATTCCACCATCGTGGACATTTGGACAAGATATATTGAGCTCAATGGCAGGAATATTGTCTAGAGCTGCTACTCGTGCTGCGCATTCTGCATAATCTTCAGGAGAAGAGCCACTAACGTTGACAATCGCTGCAGAATTGTAGTCTTTGATTTGTGGATAGATGTGTTCGGCAAAATAATCTACGCCTTTATTTTGAAGTCCAACGCAGTTGAGCATTCCTTGAGGGGTTTCTGCCATACGAGGATAGTCGTTGCCTTGTCGGGGGAGTAGAGTAGTTCCTTTCACAATGTAACCGCCTAGGCGATTGAGGTCGATGAAGTCGGCAAACTCAAGGCCGTAACCAAAGGTGCCAGATGCGGTAAGAACTGGATTTTTAAGGGGAAGTTTGCCTATATTTACATTAAGATGAGCCATGAAGAAGACGTAAGAAGTGAGACGTTGGTCATAAAATTCTAAGGGACTTGCTGTATAAACAGATGTGGAGAGGTAGAACCATTGATGCAGGAGCAGTAGCTATGTACAAGGGAGTTTCGGCATCTATAAGTGTTCCTTATTCCCAAGTGAGTTGGTCCGTAGAGAACACCGGTCCTTCCGTGCAAACGCAAATATTTCCCTTCACTGTCTTTTCGACGCAGCAGAGACAAGCACCAACTCCGCACGCCATTAGATTTTCAAGCGACACAAAGCATGGAGTATTATATTGACGTGCCATTTTTGCAACTGCTTGCATCATAGGCTTGGGACCACATGCGGCAACACAATCAAATTGTTCATCCTTCCAAATGGAATGATGAGTTACAAAACCTTTCTCTCCCATTGTTGCATCCTCAGTGGTTGTAAAGACACGACCAAAAGCAGCAAAACGATCTAGTTCAAGGAGATCACGCTGTGAACGTCCGCCTAACAAGAATATGGGCTCGTGACCTGCTTCAAGAAGCTGGCGACCATAGAGTAACATTGGCGCTGTTCCTACACCACCTCCTACAAGAAGGTACTTTTTCTTTCCTTCTGAGATGGCAGGGACATCAAACCCATTTCCCAAAGGATAGATGCAATTGAGGCTTTGTCCTACGCTGAGTTTACTAAGAGCGCGTGTTCCGTCTCCTACCATGTGAATGAGCAGGTCGAAGCTATGACGTTCAACATCAACATCATTGATAGATATAGGACGACGAAGGAATGTCGTTGGAGAATTTTCTACAGCTACTTGAACAAACTGTCCGGGATGCATAGGAGGAAGGTCTTGATCGGGGTCGACTAATCGGAGTAGAATATAGTCTTCTCGCAAGAAATCAATAGATTCTACACGTAGGTCTTTTACAAATTTCTTCATTCAAAAGTGGGAAAAGGGTTAGCTTGTTGACAAAGATACGATTTTTTGAGTTAATAGGCGGTGAGTATGGTGGGTTTTCTGTATCTTTGTAGAATAAAGTCCTAAGTTAGCTCTACAAAAACAGTAATCAACTTTGTTGTTAGGGTAAAGTAGAACGAAACTTCAATTAGTCAATAAGGAATCATGAAGATAAAGGTAAAAGATGCAGCTCTTCGTCAGGCTGCCGAAGCAGGAATGGATGACTTTCTTCAAGTTGTCGTAAATGCTTTCAAACATGCTGTAGGAGATGAACTAACAGCAGAAGCTATGACCAAGTTGTCTGGCGAACAGATAACACTCTGGGCATATATCTTGCTTAGAGATGAACTGTGTGATGGTGGCTTTATTCAGCTTATTTATAATGGTTATGGCGACTTCTTCTTCTTGAATCCTTTTGCTAAGGCTATGCGATTGTGGGGCTTGAAGGATTTGTCTAAGTTGATTTACAAGGGGCGCGAACTCTTCGAACTACATGGCGATGAGATTAAAAAGCCATGTTCTGACGAAGAATTTATGGGACTCTATGAACGCTTTCCTGAATTCGATGATTTAGATGATGAGTTTATGGAACATGAAGAGGAGTATACCGCACGTGTAGCACAATATTTGGATGAGCATCTCCTTGATTTTATTGAGATAGAAAATTATGAGTAAACAAAAAGGTGGTAAAGTCAAGCCACAACGCATAAGAATTAAGAATAAGCGCGCTACATTTGACTATGAAATTATAGACAAGTATACTGCGGGCATAGTATTGACAGGTACAGAAATTAAGAGTATTCGTGAAGGTAAAGCTTCTTTAGTAGATACTTTCTGCTTCATTCACGATGATGAATTGTGGGTGAAGAATATGTATGTAGCGGAATATAGCTACGGCACGTACAATAATCACGCAACGCGTCGAGACCGTAAGTTGTTGCTTAACAAGAAAGAAATCAATAATCTTAGAAACGATACCTTGGCTACAGGATATACCATTGTACCTCTAGTCTTATTTATCAATGATAAGGGATTAGCGAAATTGGACATCGCCCTTTGTCGTGGTAAAAAAGAATTTGATAAGCGTGCTTCTATCCGTGAACGCGATGACAAACGCGAGCTGGATCGATTTATCAAACGATTCTAAGGAGTAAGATTGCTTGAAACACGAAAAAACGTCTCTGATTGCTAGAATCAGAGACGTTTTTTCATTTGTGTGAATGGTCAAATCTGTAAATAAACAGAGATGAACGGAGCGTAATGGAAGAAAATGCAATGTTGGTTACTTTTCGTGCCTTAATCAAGTTGGGATTTGTTAAGAATTTCTATTGCAGACTTCTTACAAATGTTTTTAGATTCGTCAAAAATCAATGACCGCAACCGCCACCAGGGCTAGTGTTGACGGTAAAACCACCTTCAACCTCTACAAACTTGCCCTTACTCTTCAAGAAAGTAAGGAGTTGTTCGGCAGTCATGTCACTTTGACTGCAGCTATAATAGGTAGCGTCATCGCCAAAAGTGTTGCGCATTGCAGCAAGAAGAGACTCTTCTGTGAAGGTTTGTCCTAGCATCATGCCAAGAACCTCGTGTGCGTGGTGTTCCATGTTGATAAGTTTGTTTAGTGTAAATATTGAGTTATGTGTTTGAGTTTTATGAGGATAATTGCTTGTATCCTTGTAATTTGATTTACCTTTCTAAAAACTAGTAGATAAGTCTCCAGGGAGTGGCAAGAACACAAAGGGTCAGAATGAAGACCAAGGGGATATATTTTAGTTGGTTGCGTGTATAGGGAAAAGAAGTGGCATCTTTAAAATAGTAACAATACACTCTAAAAGCAAGATAAGCAACCAAAGTGCCAAAAACAGCTCCAGTTAACAAATCTCCAAAGTAATGAACGCCGAGATAAATTCTAGTCCAGCAATTAAGTATTGCCCATGCAAAGAGGGAAAGGCTGATATTTCGATTTCGAAATACTAGAGACAGAAAGGTCGCAATAGAGAATGTATTAGCTGCGTGAGAGGAAAAAAAGCCAAAGTAACCACCTCGATACCCCGCAACGACATCTGTTAAGTGCATAATCTGAGGACTATGAGTGGGACGCCAGCGAGCTATTAGCGGTTTGAAGATAGAAGAGGCTATTTGATCGGAGATAACCACACAAAAAATAGCTGCTCCAAGAATAAAGCAGAAGTGGGAGAAGTCGTGTTCCTTGAATAGGACATATACAATCACCAATAAAAAGGGTATCCAGACCTGGATGTGAGTGGCACTCCAAGCAAAGACGTCAAGATAGAGTGAATGACTGCCATTGAAGAAAAGAGTGATCGCTTGATCCATGCTTAGTGTTTACTTTTTCCTTATGGTGAATATATAGCTTCTTCAATAGAGTGGAGTACTTTGCGCTCTAAAACAGGAAATACATTGTCCTATAATGCAATATATGTTGCAGCTACATCCTATGTAGGCAAGATTATAGTTCTTTACAGTTTAATCCCTTTGCTAAAAGCACAATACAGCTAATGTATCCTGGTTGTGCTAAATTTGCACAGGAATAGAATGTATCAGCATAAAATGGGAGAAGCTGTAGCTTTTGTGGTTACAACTCTCTCCCACTTTATATTTGTTCTTAATTATAATGGCGGATTATTGCAAGGAACCACCGACTATGTCTAGCAATTCTGCAGTAATAGCCTGTTGGCGTGATTTGTTATATTGCAGAGTCAGTTGACGGAGTAACTCATCAGCGTTGTCTGTAGCCACCTGCATTGCTATTACCCGAGCAGCATGCTCTGAAGCAAGGTTATCGAGCATTGCTGAGTAGAGCTTGAGGTGAAGTGATTGTGGGATGAGTTTCTCAAGAAGATGTTGTGGATGAGGCTCAACTAAGAAGTTGAGATTCTGGTCTTCAACTTCACCTAAAGGAAATTCAATGGGAAGAAATTGTTCTTCAGTGAGAATTTGGCTACCTGCACTTTTGAAATGATTATAAATCAAAACCACCTTATCAATTTCGCCTTTAGTATACTCTTCCATAATTTCAGCTGAAAGGGCTGCTATAGGGGCGTATTGAGGATGATCTAGACAGGTAGATAAATCGCACGCAGGAGTATAACCTATTTTACGTATTCCTTCTGTGATTTTTTTACCAATGGGGTAGACTTTGGCTACCTGAATCCCTTCTTTTTTGAAGCCATCAAGGGTTTGCTTGACCTTTTTAAGCGTGTTACCATTGAAACCTCCACAAAGACTAGAGTTAGAGGAGAACACAACTACAGCCACTCGTTGTATATCTCTCGATTCTGCGAAAGGTGAACTTATGTTGCCTTCGAGTGAGGATACGAAAGTAGACATTATGCCACTGAGTTTTTCCTCGTAAGGGCGCATTTGTTCAATGGCCTGTTGCGCGTGGTGCAACTTGGAACTGGCAACCATCTTCATGGCACTAGTAATCTTTCGTGTGCTATTGACAGAAGATATTCGGGTTTTTACTTCTTTTAGTGAGGCCATAAATAGAGTAGGGTTGTGACGCAGCTAAGATTTATGGTGAGAAATTCACCATAAATCTATGTGCTGGTCCCGTTGTTTAGGTGTATTGCGCAGAAACATCAGCAGCAACTGATCTCAATGTTGTTTCAATCTCCTCCGTAAGTTGTCCTGCTGCCAATCCAGCAAGAACACTATCCTTATGGGAGGCTCGGAGAACATTGAGGTATTGCTCTTGGAAATCTCTGACATGCTCTAGAGGTACTTGCGAAAGTAATCCCTTAGTTCCACAATAAAGAATTGCAACTTGCTCTGCTACTGGCATTGGAGCGTATTGTGCTTGGATAAGCAGTTGGTTATTCTTACGCCCACGGTCAATTGTCATAGCTGTTACTGCATCCATGTCACTTGAGAACTTAGCGAAAGCTTCAAGTTCTCGATATTGCGCTTGGTCTATTTTGAGGGTACCAGCGACCTTTTTCATAGACTTAATCTGAGCAGAACCACCGACACGAGATACGGAAATACCGACGTCAATTGCAGGGCGGAAACCTTGGTTGAACAAGTTGGTATCAAGATAAATCTGTCCATCAGTAATAGAAATCACATTGGTTGGAATATATGCTGATACGTCACCTGCCTGAGTCTCAATAATAGGAAGTGCAGTTAGTGAACCTCCGCCTTTCACCATGCCTTTTAGAGACTCGGGAAGGTCGTTCATCTGTTCTGCTACTTCTTGTTGATTATTGATCTTTGCTGCACGTTCTAGAAGACGTGAGTGGAGATAAAAGACGTCTCCGGGGTAAGCTTCACGGCCTGAAGGGCGACGAAGAATCAAAGAAACTTCACGATAAGCGACGGCTTGTTTTGACAAGTCATCATACACGACCAAAGCATGTTTACCACGATCTCGGAAGAATTCACCGATTGCTGCACCTGCCATAGGAGCATAGTATTGCAAAGCAGCACTTTCTGCAGCTGTGGCAGACACAATCGTCGTATATTCTAATGCGCCTTTTTCTTTGAGGATATTTACGATATTTGCGACAGTTGAAGCCTTTTGACCAATAGCTACGTAGATACAGTAGACAGGATTGCCTGCTTCAAAATTAGCACGCTGATTAATTATCGTGTCAATGGCAATTGCAGTCTTACCAGTCTGGCGGTCACCAATAATCAATTCACGTTGTCCGCGACCAATGGGAATCATTGAGTCTACACTCTTGAGACCTGTGGCCAAAGACTCTGTAACTGGTTGACGATAGATAACACCAGGAGCTTTTCGGTCAAGTGGCATTAAATACTTTTCGCCTTCAATGTCGCCACCGCCGTCAAGTGGTTGTCCTAGCGGATTGATGACACGCCCCAGCATGTTTTCATTTACCATAATGGAAGCTACACGACCTGTGCGCTTAACGCTTTGACCTTCCTTAATACCTTCGGAAGAACCAAGGAGTACAGCACCGACATTGTCTTCTTCCAAGTTCATGGCAACTGCCATTACACCATTCTCAAATTCGAGAAGTTCGTTTTCTGTAGCCTTAGTCAAGCCGTAGATACGTGCCACACCATCACCAATGGTGAGGACAACGCCCACTTCTTCAAATTTCTGATCTACGGAAAGGTCTTTGAGTTGCTGCAAAAGCACCTCGGACACTTCACCTGGTTGGATATTGTTGGGCATATTCTTTTTGTTTTTAAGATAGAAAGCCTATGTCCTTATTGGGCACGACTTGGCAGACGAAGTTGATGTCGCAGGCGTTCTATTTTCCCACGTAGACTTGCATCCATACGATTGTCATCATATTGAAGAATAAAGCCTGCGCGGAGACTTGGATCTATGCGAACGTCAAGATTTACAACTCCTGTTGTACGTTTGGCTATGATATTGCGAAGACGTTCTACCGTTGCTTCCGTTATAGGTTGGGCTACGATTACTTCTGCACGGGTGATTTGTCTTGCCTCTTCGTATTGGCGTACAAAGGACGTTGCGATAAAAGGCATCGTTTCCGTGCGCTTCTTCTCGACAACTAGTTGTAGAAATCGACGTGTAGACGTTGATGCCTCTTTACATTCTGGAGAAAGAGAAGCTGCCGTAAGCAATTCTACTTTCTTTTCATTGCTGAAGATTGGATTAAGAAGGGTAGCTGTCAAAGTGTTTACCTGTTGAAAGCTCCTATGTAATTGGAGCATTTCTTGATATACGCAAGCGTCCTCCTTATTATCTTCTGCAAATCGAAGCAGAGCTTTAGCATAACGTGAGGCAACGATTCCTGTATTCATCGTTTTAATACTAGGTTGTGAGTGATTTAACTGGTCACTCTATTTACTTACGCTCTACATCATCAAGGATGTCGTTGATGTAGGAGGTCTGTGCCTCGCTCTTTTCAAGTTCGCGTCCCACTAGTTTCTCTGCCACTTGCATGGAGATGTCAGCTAGTTGGGCACGAATGTCGAGCAGAGCATTGGCTTTCTCAACCTGAATCTGTTTCTTGGCTTCTGCAAGGAGTTTAGCTCCTTCTTCTGCAGCCTGTGACTTAGCTTCCGCGACAATGGCTTTGCGAGTTTCAGCTGCCTCTTTTAGAATTTCAGCTTGCTTCTCGCGCGCTTCTCGCAACACTTTCTCACTTTCTGCTTGGATTCCAGCTAGTTTTTCGTTTGCTGCTCTAGCATTTTGCAGACTTTCATCGATAAAGTTCTTGCGTGCTTCGACAGCATTCGTGATAGCAGGAAATCCAAACTTAGCGAGGAGGAGAAAGAGAGCCACGAAAGCTACCAACATCCAAAAGAGAAGTCCAAAATCAGGGGTGAGGATGGAGGGTAAGTTCAATGACTCCATACTTATTTGTCTTTGGATGAAATGAGGATTCTATTTATTTGATGAGGAATGCGCAAGCTGCAACAGCAAAGAGAGCAACACCTTCTACAAGAGCTGCAACGATAATCATGTTGGTCATAATCTTGCTTGCGGCTTCTGGTTGACGTGCAATAGCCTCCATTGCAGAGCTACCAATCTTACCAATGCCTAGACCAGCACCAATTGTTGCAAGACCAGCACCAAGTGCCATACCGAGTTGAGCAAAACCTGTGGTTGCTTCGAGAAGTGATAACATCATAGTTGTAAATGTTTTGTGAGTTATACTATTTGAGTTTATTACTTTAGGAAAATCTCTTTGTAAATCTACCGATATGCTTATACACCCTTAGAAGTAGCTACAAAGAATTGGTTTCTTTTATTTCTTAGTCTTCGTGATGTTCTGGCAAAGATAAGCCAATAAAGACAGAAGAGAGTAGTGTGAAGACGTAGGCTTGGAGGAAAGCTACCAAGAGTTCAAGACAGTTCAAGAAAATCATGAGCAATGAACTAAACACAGTGAAGATAGATCCCATAGTTGTGCTAATCTGCCATGTCATGAAAATTACAAAGGTAAATGAGAGGATAATCGCGTGCCCTGCCATCATATTAGCAAAAAGACGAATCATCAGCGCAAAAGGCTTGGTAAATATACCAAAAATCTCAATTACCGGCATCACTGGCGGAATCTTAAGCCACAAAGGAACATTTGGCCAAAGGATTTCTTTCCAATACTCTTTATTACCAAAGAGGTTTACCATCAGCATTGTGCCTACTGCTAAGAACAATGTAATGTTGATATTACCAGTTACGTTGGCCCCACCAGGGAATATCGGGATAAGCCCTAGGAGATTGTTCGTAAAGATGAAGAAAAACACGGTGAGGAGATAAGGGGCATATCTGCGATAATGCTTTTCTCCTATAGAGCTTTTTATCACATCATCATGAATTGCCATTACCAACATCTCCATCATACCAACAAAACCTTTGGGAGCTTCTTGGCGTACGCTATCGTGATTCTTATACCATCTTGCGCATGTCAAGAAGATTGTCAGAAGGATAATAACAACGAGCCAAATCTCAATCACGTTTTTGGTGATAGAAATATCCCAAGGTTTAACCACCTCCCCATTGGGAAGGCGTTCGTAGACCTTGTTATGGTGCTGAGGAGAGAAGAAAAAGCCTTGATAATCTTTCCCCTCTTTGGCAGCTTCTTTAATGCGTTCACTGCTAAAGA
>JABZGM010000190.1 GCA_015259235.1 Alloprevotella sp.
GAGCAAATGCAGGGCAAAAAAGAATCGCGTGGAGCATTAGGTGAGAAAATGGGCGGCTTCGAGGGGGAGGTGCCCCCTTTTTCAGCCTTTCAGTCAGCCCAAAATGGCGATGATGTGCGGTTTATGTTAAAATATGTTCGAAAAAGGGCGTAAACTGTTGTTGGGTAGAGGGTTATGAAGAAATCGGTGAAGGTTGTGAAAGCAAAAAGTGCAGAATTCCTGTAGGGCGCGCGCACGCGCACGCGCGAGAGGGGGGGATTAAAGAGTTGTTAGGAATTGAATTTTGACCCCAAATTGGTATTAAACCCCAATCGGTCATTAGATCGTTATAGTGCAAATCGTTATGTAGAAGATAACTTCCTGGCATCTTTCGTTTTCTTGTTGGCATCTTGTTTCTCGTTCGTTCTCGACGCCTTCAAACTAACGAAAAACCATCTGCTCAACCATCAAATAAAATCTGTTCAGGATTTAATGACCGATTAGGGTGAAATCTTGAACAAATTGGGGTTAATCAAACACGAAAAGGAGATGCTGCAAAAACGAGTTTTGCAACACCTCCTTTTGTGGATAGGTGTGGAAGGAGCGACTAGGCTTTTGCAGCGTCCCAACCTTGGGCTTTGAGGGCAAATTCGTTGCCATCGCGCGTGATGAGTTGTGTGCCTTCGGCTACAGTGGTGATGTGACCGATGATTTTGACATCGGGAAGTGCTTCCACACGCTCATGGTCGGTGAGCGGCACGGTGAAGAGGAGTTCGTAGTCCTCACCACCATTGAGGGCGCAGGTGGAGACATTGAGGTTGAATTGCTCGGCTGCGACTGCCGTTTGGTAGTCGATGGGCAAGCGTTCCTCAAAGATGCGACAACCCACTTGACTTTCGTGGCAGATGTGGAGGAGTTCGCTACTGATGCCATCGCTCACATCGATCATCGCGGTGGGGCGGATGCCTGCTTGACGGAGACTTTCGACCACATCGCGACGTGCCTCGGGTTTGAGCAAGCGCTCGAGGAGGTATTCCTGTCCAGAGAAGTCGGGTTGGAAATTGAGCGCATCGCGGGCTTCTTGCGATTTGGCAGCCTTCACCTGCGAGAGGTAGATGGCTTTTTCGCGCTCCATGAGTTGAAGTCCCATATAAGCAGCACCAAAGTTTCCAGAAACACAGACGAGGTCGGTGGGTTTTGCGCCCGAACGCTTGACGATGTCGGAGGGGGCAGCGGTGCCAATGGCGGTGATGCTGATGGCTATGCCGGTGAGGGAAGCCGAGGTGTCGCCTCCTACGAGGTCTACACCGTGGTGCTCGCAGGCAAGACGAAGTCCGGCATAGAACTCATCGAGATCTTCTACTTGAAAACGATTGCTCACCGCCAGCGAAACGAGGAGTTGGCGGGGGGTGCCGTTCATGGCGTAGATGTCAGAGAGATTGACCATGGCGGCTTTGTAGCCCAGATGACGCAGTGGGGTGTAGACAAGGTCGAAGTGGATGCCCTCCATGAGCATATCGGTGGTGACGAGGGTTTGTTCGCCTTCGGTAGTTCCGATGATGGCGCAGTCGTCGCCTACGCCTTGCAAGGTGCTAGACTGGGTGGGCGTGATGCCTTTGGTGAGGTGGCGAATGAGACCAAATTCGCCAAGAGAGGATATGGTGGACATTAGACGTTGTTAGACATTAGAGGGTCGCGGACCCCTTTATGCTCGCCACGACAAGCGCGGCTCGGGAATTAAAAGAAAAAAAGAAAAAGAAAACTAGAAGGAAAAGCTAGAACTTCTAGCTCCTCTAGAAACTAGCCTCTAGAAATAGAATCCCAATCCGATGCGTGTACCCACTTCGCTACCTTGGGAAAAGTCGTTGACCGAAAGTTTGTAGAACACTTGGGGTTCAATGGCAATGTAGTGATTGAGGTAGAAGGTGTAGCCCACGGTGAAGGGAAGACGGAGGTCGTTTTGGTTGGGGCTGCGGTGGATGTATTCGAGTCCCGTGCCGAGAGAGATGCCGTTGGACGAGAAATAGTAGCGCACCCCAGCACCAAGGTTGACCTCATTGCTACGATAGCCATAGTGGTTGAACCCTACAGTGCCGTGGAGCATCCAGTTGTCTTCGAAGAAATAACCACCTTCAGCATTCATACCAAGGCGGAAGCCACCGCGGTCGTTGTAGTTGATGCCGAAGTTGGAGAAAGAGGCATTGACATAGTGGGTGTCTTGCTCAAACTGTGCGCGTGCACCGATGGAGAAGCTCACGAGGAGAAGTAGGAGAGTGAGGATTTTTTTCATGAAAAACAGGTTGTGATAAGCGATAACCGCTTGTGAATTTACTAGAGATTGGCGATAAGTGCTGTGAGGCGTTGTACGTGGTCATCGGCTTTTGCCTTGAAGACTTCAGCTTGTCCTGCTTCGTTGCGCATGGCGTAGGAAACACTGCAGGTGTAAATCATGCCTGCGAACTCCATGCCGGTGAAACCTGCTGCAAACATCTGGGCAAACATGAGTTTGTCGAAGGCATTACCATTGTCGTTGATGTAGACTTCTTCGGGAGCGCCCACCGTGAAGGAGAGAATGAGCTTCTTGCCTTTGAGGGCAGTGCCAGTGGAACCGTGAGAGAAGCCGTGAAGCCATACTTCTTCCATCCATCGTTGGAGCAAACTGGGGATGCTGAACCAGAAAAGTGGGAATTGGAAGACTACGATGTCGGCTTCGACAAGGCGTTGTTGCTCACGTGCCACATCGATGGGCTTGTGGGTGTAGAGATCTGCAAGACGAACGATTTCTGCTTCGGGAAGTGTGACAGAAAGACGGTCGAGAATCTCATTATTAACTACGGAATCTTTGGGGTCGGTATGACCGCTAATGATAAGAACTTTAGACATTGAGTTTAGATGTTAGACGTTGGAGGGTCGTAGACCCTTTGTAGACGTTAGAGATTAGACGTTAGATGTTAGAGTATCTAGACGAACTAGGGAAACTAGATGAACTAGAGATACTAACCTCTAACGTCTAACCTCTAACTTCTAATTTAATTATATCTCCAGAAAGAAGGAGTGAAGGGAAGGAGAAGTCCGAAAATTTCAAGGCGGCCAGCAATCATCAAGAAAGAACTCAGCCAAAGTCCAGTGTCGGGGAGTTCACTCCAAGAGTCAAGAGGACCGAGAGAGTAGCCTATGCCAGGTCCGACATTAGAATAAGAAGAAATGCTCAGACCAAAACTGTCGAACACTGGATAGCCCAGCATCACGAAAACAATAACGCCCAAGACCATCAGAAATGTGTAGCAACACAGATAAGCAAAGATACTCTGCAACACTTGAGGAGTGATGTAATCGCTGTTGATGCGCAAAGGATGATAAGCCCGAGGATGCAACACACGGTGCACTTCCGTACGAATTACTTTCAGCGTAGTGAGCACGCGCACCACCTTGATGCCGCCAGCCGTACTGCCCGTGCAAGACCCAATGATGCTCACCAAAATCAGACTAATCCAAGTGAGGTGCGGCCAAAGCATAAAGTTTTCGGTCGTGAATCCCGTGGTGCTCATCATCGACACCACATAGAAGAGCGACTCTCGGAATCCACGTTCCGTATAATCCTGAGAATGCCACCATTGACTCAACGTGCAAACCGCCGTAAAACCAAAGATGAGAAGAATAAACAGACGCAGTTCCTCATCGTGCCAAAAGAGTTTGAATCTTCTTTTAAACAGCACAAAATAGAGCAGCGTAAAGTTCGTAGCCCCCAGAAACATAAACACCACCGACACATATTCAATAGCCGGAGAGTTGAAATACGCAATGTTCGCCGTGTGGGTAGAAAATCCCCCCGTAGCGATGGTGGCAAAACTATGGTTGATGGCGTCAAAAGTGTTCATACCGCACAGCGCATAGGCAATAGCGCAAGCAATAGTGATGAGCAGATAAGTGCTCCACAGATAGTGAGCCGTAGTACTCACACGCGAGTGCAATTTCCCCAATTTCAGTCCCGTAGCTTCCGCGGTGAAGAGTTCTTGTTCACCAATCCCTAAAGCTGGCAGGAGTGCGAGCGTAAAGAAAATGATCCCCATTCCCCCTACCCAGTGCGTCACACTGCGCCAGAGCAAAATCGAGTGCGGCAAAGCGTCTAGGTTGGTAAAAACCGTCGACCCCGTGGTGGTAAATCCAGACATCGTCTCGAAAAAAGCCTCCGAAACCCGATGCAGGTGCCCACCGAAGAGGAAAGGTAGCATGCCCAGTGC
>JABZGM010000191.1 GCA_015259235.1 Alloprevotella sp.
TTTATATCGGAGCAGAAAGGGAATTTACTAGTAAAATAGATTTCCTTAATTTCTTCAGGCAAGAATTAGATGAAGAACCAGGTGCAATAAGCTACAAACTCAACTCTGATGACCCCAATTTTCGTCGTGCTGTAAATCATCTAATTCATACCGCATTGGGTGATGGTGAATCTAGGTATTTAACTGCAGTCTCAGATGAAACAATAGTAAAAATGCGTGATGGATCATTCTCTGTTCGTGCCAAATTAGATGGCAAAGACACAGGTTTAATTCCTATGTCTTCTTCTGCAGTAAAAAAATACTTAGACCGCCCCCCCGAACTTAGCCAAGAATTTCTCAAAGAGTACGTATTGACTCATCATTTCCCCGATTCCGACAATAAACTAATGCAATCTATTTCCCGATAATGATCTTTTATGACTGTAGATTTCAAGACTCTCAAATCCAAAGTAGGAATTGATGATGTAGCCTATAAATTAGGCTATCGTATAAACAAAGCAGCAGGATTAGGACGATACATTGAAATGATGTTACCTGATGGGTCAGATAAGATAGTAATCAAGAATCCCCAAGATAAAGCCCATCAGACTTATTTCCGTCACAATGGGCAAAAAGGTGGTGATGTAGTCAGCTTTGTTTTGGAGCATCTCAATCAGTTTAATCACCGTTCTAGTAATCAGTGGGCTGCCGTTACAGAAATTCTTGCGGATTTCTCACAAACCTATATCGCAGAAACAAGCAAGTATATAGCTAAAGCTGGTTATAAGGGTGCTCAGCCCTTTGTAGCAAAACGTTATGATACAAAACCTGTGACCGAAGATTTAGAAAGAGTGACAAAACTACTATCATCTAGAGGGTTCACAGATTCTACGATTCAAGTTTTTTCGGGCAATATGACCCTTCTCAAAGACATCTATAACAAGCAATTTGACAAATACAATATCGCTTTTCCCTATACGCGTCCATATAGCAATGAGATTGTCGGTTATGAGATTCGGGGTTATAACGGTTTTAAGTCTAAAGCAGCAGGTACAGACAGTAATACGGCAGCTTGGATAGTAGATCTATCTGATGATAAGAATCCTCAAAGCAAGCAACATGTTTTTTTTGCAGAAAGTGCTTTTGATATCATGGCTTTTTATCAAGCCAACAAAGCTCAGTTAGACCTAAATAGCTCTGTTTTTGTTTCTATAGGCGGAACATTCAGTGACAATCAAATAAAGTCTATCATGCACCATTATAGCAATGCAATCGCTGTAGACTGCTTCGATAATGATCTTGCTGGTAAAATCTATGGTATTCGTATGCTAGCACTTCTCAATGATGCCAAATTTGAGAGTCGTCGTGATGAATCAACCGACAGTCTTCATATAAAACTCAACGGCATAGAGAAGATATATAGCGAAAAAACAATCTCTCCTGCTAAGGTTGCGAACGACTATCATCTTTCTACCAAAATTTCTCGTTGGAAAGCCCCTCTCAAGTTCAAAGATTGGAATGATGTAGTTCAGAATAAGCCCCTCCAGCAGCATAACAAATACGAACAAGCCAATAATCTCCGTCAAACAAGATTAAAACGATAAGTACAATGAAAAAAGCTCCTTTATCCAGCTCTCCCCCTTCTTCTTCACCCCCTTCTTATCTCTATTTAGGTGCAATCAAACTAATCAACCCAGAGGAAAATTATGCAACAAACTCCCCTCCTCCACAGAAATAGAAGTCGCGTTACTATACAGCCTTCTCTACGTCAGTATTGGTGTGAGAATTTAGGGTTCATATTTGTCTTTTTCTTCGCCATAGGAATAAGTAGTTATTTGTTCTTTTTAGAAAGTCCCTACGCGCTATATTCTTCTATTTTTGAGTGCATTATATTCTTATCTCTAGCCTACAAATACTTTACCCTAAAGTCCTTTTTCTGGACGATAACAGACGAAGTCATTTATCAAAGACACGGATTAACCTATGTCACAACAGATCAGTTGGAACTCTATCGAATCATAGATTATCAGGAAGTTCAAACACCCCTTCAGCAGATTTTGAAGATAAAGAGTATAATCCTCGTGAGTACAGACAAAACGACCCCTCATCTACTGATTAAGGGAGTTCCCGTTCATTTCCCTCTAATGAGTCTAATCCGTGATCGAGTAGAAATGTGTAAATCAAACAAGAGAATATATGAAGTTACAAATCCTTAGTTTAATTCTTACTTTAGGAATGATGACGTTCCCAAAAGTAAAAGCAGGAATAGTATCTGCTGATCCAGCTCTTGCAGGAGCCGTGATAGCTCAGACCGTTGCTCTAGAATCTGTTTACAAAGAGCGCAGTAAACATCAGAATGCAATAATTGTAGCAGAAACAGCCATCAACGGTGCAATGGCTCAAATACACAAAGTAGAAAATAAAATGCTTGGATATTTGTCTAATGCTCAGGGAGCTATGCAGAATCTCTATCAGCTTAAACGATGCTACGAGCTTTTCAAAACAGAAATCCCAGAAAATATTAGCGCTGTTCGTTCTGCCATTAAAGGTCATGCAATGGGCACTGCTATAGCTGCTATAGCTTCGGATGAAATAAAATCTTTGGAAAATAATTCACGCACCTTGTATCCGTTGGTTGCACAACTTGTGACTTCAGGAAGTTACAATCAGAGAAATGATAATGGAACAATCGACAAGAAAAAAGTCAATCTTCTCGATGCTTCAGAGCGCTACTACATTTTGAACGAAGTCGTAAGGCATTTAGAGGATATCTCTACTTCCTTGTGGATACTCAGCTGGCAAATTCAGACATTCAGCTTAACTGATCTAGTTCAAGTATTGACTCCTGATACTTGGTATAACATATTAGAAGGTGAAGCAATCGCAAACCTCATCATAGAAGATTATAAATCATATTAACCCATGAAGAATCTTATATTTTTCCTCCCCATCTTAGTTGCTTTTTCTTGTTCTGATCCCTCAAAACAAGCCCATGACACCGCTCTTGAAAATCTCAAGTTGTCTCTTGAGAATAGTGACAACTTTGAGCTGTTGCAAGTCGCACCTGTAGACTCTGCATTTGGTCTAAACTATTTCACAAAGAAAGAGTTGGACCATATATTCAAGAGTACAAGTGTAGGTACGCAAAAAGTACTCAAGTACACTAAGAAGTTTTCAAATATCGAGGATATGTCCCCTGCTGCTATTGCAGCTGTTCAGCGACAAATGAAGTCTAACACAGCAGTACGTGAACTCTTCTTACATCCTATGCGTAAAGGAGACTTCAGTGGCTACAAAGTAAAGATAACTTATCAAGCCACAGATGCACGTGGAAACAAGTATGTGGCTGAACGTTGGAACTTTGTAGACCCTGAGGGAAAACAAGTTCTCCGTACTTTTGAAATTCCTATTCCATAAAGCAATAACAATGGCAAATCTCAACCTATCCAAAATTTTTGAGAAAGACTTAAGTCAAATGGATAGAGATGTATATGAGCACCTTCAGCAAAAGGTAGAGCTTTTCGCGTCTCTGAAGAAACAAATTGATGAAATCTGTAAAGTAGCACACTCTAAATTTGAACTCCAAGACTACTTACAAGTAGCGTACATGACTTATGAACTAAAGCAACTAAACTCCAAATCCTTTGTTGTCTTAGAACATGTCAATCCGATTTCGTTGATATTTCGAACACTTGATGGTAATCGTGTTACAGCTAAGAGCAAATACTTTTCAGTCTTCCAGACTTTAGAAAAACTGATAGAGACGCTAATGTCTCAACTTACAAGAATTTGTAAAGATCTCTATGATTTCTGTCCAGAAGACAATGCTTTTGCGATTGATGCCATCTATAGTCTCCTCTCTCATGTCTTTAATCACGATATGCCAGAAGAAGTTAGCTAAGATAGCCGATTTGCTAGGATTTGAAAAACGAGAACTTATCACAGAATAGATATGCCAAACAGTAAAATACATAAACGTCGTGGGAAGCTACCTCCAATTGAGGTGGTAGACCTATTTTGCGGAATAGGAGGACTGAGTTATGGAATGAAGTCAAAAGGCCTCAAGATTAAAGCCGGTTTCGATTTGGATTGGACTTGTTTGTATGCATATGAAGTCAATAACGAAGCAACGTTTATTTCTAAGGATATAAGGACAGTTCAGAAAGAGGACATAATACCTTTCTATTCCAAGAAATCAATAAAGGTTTTGGCAGGCTGCGCTCCTTGTCAGC
>JABZGM010000192.1 GCA_015259235.1 Alloprevotella sp.
TGGCAGGAAGTTATCTTCTCTATAACGAATTGCACTATAACGGTCTAATGACCGATTGGGGTTTATGCAATGAAATGAGCCAGAACTTCACTCAAATTGCAGTGCAAACAAAAAGCTTCCCCAAAAGGCGACTTTGTCTGAGATATTATATGAATGCCTGCAGTCGTCTTCTGGGAAAGCAAAGTAAAAAAAGAGTACGCGTGATAAACCGCCTAGAGAAACGAAGAACTAGTTGAGCGGATGCGTCATATCTTCAGGACGTACCCATTTATCGAAATCTTCAGCCGTAACATAGCCCAAACGCACAGCTTCTTCTTTCAACGTGGTTCCATTCTTATGCGCAGTTTGAGCTATCTCTGCAGCCTTGTAATAGCCGATTTTCGTATTGAGAGCAGTGACAAGCATCAAACTATTATTGAGCAATTCCTTAATACGAGGATGATTAGGCTCAATACCCTCTACGAGATGCTCTGTAAATGAAACGGCTGCATCACCCAAAAGCTGAGCACTGTGCAGGAAGTTGGCCGCCATCACAGGTTTGAAGACATTTAATTCAAAATGTCCTTGCATACCGCCAACAGCAATGGCTGCATCATTGCCAATCACTTGCGCGCACACCATTGTCAAAGCCTCAGCTTGCGTTGGGTTTACCTTACCAGGCATAATTGAAGAGCCGGGTTCATTTGCTGGGATAATTATTTCGCCGATTCCACTGCGTGGACCAGAAGCAAGCAAACGAATATCGTTGGCAATCTTATTCAGAGAAACAGCCACTTGTTTCAAAGCCCCGTGAGTTTCTACCACAGCATCGTGTGCTGCAAGAGCTTCAAATTTATTTTCAGCCGTTACAAAAGGAAGACCAGTAAATTCTGCAATGAAACGCGCAACGGTTACATCATAATCTTTAGGCGTATTGAGCCCCGTTCCCACTGCTGTACCTCCCAAAGCCAACTCTGAGAGATGTGGCAAAGTGTGTTCGATGGCGCGAATGCCGTGAGCTACTTGCGCTGCATAACCACTGAACTCTTGTCCCAAAGTCAAAGGAGTAGCATCCATTAAATGCGTTCTACCAATCTTCACCACGTCTTTCATTGCTTCTGCTTTGGCAGCAAGCGCAGTTTGCAGTTTGCGTAAGCCAGGAAGTGTCACTTCAACTACTTTTTTGTAGCAAGCAATATGCATTCCGGTAGGGAAGGTGTCGTTAGAAGACTGTGATTTGTTTACGTCATCGTTGGGCTGCAAAGTCTTCTCTCCTTCACCAATGACTTTTCCTGCCAATTGATGAGCACGATTTGCAATCACTTCATTGACATTCATATTGCTTTGCGTGCCAGAGCCCGTTTGCCAAATTACCAGAGGGAACTGTTCGTTCAACTTTCCTGCAAGAATTTCATCGCAAACCTGCGCGATGAGATCACGTTTTTCAAGAGGGAGAACGCCCAAAGCGTGATTAGCATAAGCAGCACCTTTTTTGAGATAGGCAAAACCTTCAATGATTTCGTGCGGCATAGAAGCAGGAACACCAATTTTGAAATTGTTGCGAGAGCGTTCTGTTTGTGCACCCCAAAGTTTGTCGGCAGGTACTTTCACCTCACCAAGGGTGTCTTTCTCAATGCGATATTCCATAATTTATGGTTTTAGAATGTGCGATAATGAAGATAAAAGTCTACAAATCTTCGAAAGATAGCAGGTTGGGAGTTTTCAGGCAAACAACAAAGGCGACTGAGTTGCCTCAGTCGCCTTTAGTATAATATAGAAAATCGATGGAGACAATGTCGCAGTAGAACTTTCTAGAAGTCTATTGCTGTTTGTCTATGTCCTTCGATTAAGATAAATGCGTCGGGGCGACAGGATTCGAACCTGCGACCCCCTGGTCCCAAACCAGGTGCGCTACCAACTGCGCTACGCCCCGCGGTTATCGTTTAACCGAGTGCAAAAGTACGTATTCTTTGCGAATCTACCAAATTTATTGAGAGATTTCTTTCAAAAACTACTCAAATTTGATGGCTTTTGAGGGTTGAATGCGCGAAACCATGTAACTAGGGAGCACCAAAGCAAGTGTGGTAAGCACTAAAGTGCCGACATTTACCAAGACTATTGCCCAAAGATTGATCTCGACTGGCACAGTTTCTACATAATAGTTGGCAGGATCTAGATGAATCAAGCCGTATTTCTGCTGAATCAACAAGAGCCCGATCGCCACTACGTCGCCAATGAGTAAGCCGCGAACGATGATAAATCCAGCAAAATACAAAAAGACATTGCGAATTTTCGTGTTGGTAGCTCCCATAGCTTTGAGCACACCAATGGTTTGTGTACGTTCGAGGATGAGAATAAACAAACCACTCACCATCGTGAAGCCAGAAACGCAGAGCATCAGTACAAGAATTACCATCATATTAAAGTCTAACAACTGCAACCATGAGAAGATGGAAGCATAATGATCGACAATGCTGAATGCCTTTCGAGCGTGCGAGACCTCATCATTGAGTTGCGAGCAGAGTCGTTCAACTTGTGGCAACGTCTTGTCAATAGCATCCATCCCTTTTAGGCGCACTTCGATGACTGTAGCCTCGTCCCCTTCCCAATGATTGAGCTTACGCACGGTGTTGAGGTCTGTGATGACAAAAGTTTTGTCAAAGATGGCCATGTTGGACTGGTAGATACCACAGACTTTGAAACGACGCATCTTGATGGTCTCTTCAAAGAAATAAGCAAAAACTCTGTCACCCACCTTCAAATTAAGCTCGTCGGCTTGCCTACGTGAGAGAAGAATCTCATTGCTAGCAGAAGATGTGACGCCATCTTCGGGAGTAGCTACCGCCCCCTCAGCAGCGCTCCGCTTGGGCAAGCGACCTTCCACCAGACTATTCGCCAGAAAAGTGGTATCATAGTCAGCAGGAATGCCCTTAAGCGTTATACCCATGTAGTCATTCTTCGTCTTTAGGATCCCCATCTTCTGAGCAATCGGAGCAACCCCGCGCACTTCTGGGATGCGCTTTAGACTATTTATGAGCTGCGCATCGGCATGGACAGGATAAGCATCGGGGGCTGCTAATGAACTCACATCAAGAATTTCAATGTGACTGCCAAAGCCCTCTACTTTTTTGGTAATTTCTTGCTTAAACCCTAGGATGATGCCAACAGAAAGTAGCATCACGATGAGCCCAATAGCCACACCTGTTGTGGCTATCGTGGTGGTGAGATGAGAGGCACGGCGTTGTTCAGAACCAACATTACTAAAGAATCGCTGTGCAACAAAGAAAGGAAAATTCATGAGTTCCTATTTCTTATCAGAAAATGCTTCTATTTTAGATAGTACATGGCATATTATATATAGAAGACTCACATCTTATATACGAGAACACTCCTATTTATATATAGAACGCTTCCATATAATCTGCCTCATCTTTGAAGACCTACTCCTCTATTCTGCCAGGATATGCCTCCAAAGCACGTTTAAGCACAACAAGTGCTCGAGCTAAATCCTCCTTATTGAGTACGTAAGCAATGCGCACTTGGTCTTTTCCTGCGCCAGGTGTGGTATAAAATCCTGCTGCAGGGGCTAGCATCACAGTTTCTCCTTCGTAATCGAAGTCACTTAAGCACCACGCACAAAACTTTTCTGCATCATCCACAGGAAGGCGAGCGACTGTATAGAACGCTCCCATAGGAATTGGGCTGTACACACCAGGGATTCTGTTTAAGCCATCAATCAAGCAATTTCGACGCTCCACATATTCATCATACATTTCGCGCATATACTCTTTGGGGGTATCGATGGAAGCCTCTGCCACTAACTGTCCAAGAAGCGGAGGAGACAAGCGAGCTTGGCAAAACTTCATTACGGCATTGCGCACTTCTTCGTTCTTAGTGATTAAAGCTCCCACTCTGATGCCGCATTCTGAATAGCGTTTCGACACAGAATCAATGAGCACCACGTTTTGCTCCACTCCTTCCAAATGACAAGCACTGATATAGGGTGAGCCTGTGTAGATGAATTCGCGATACACTTCATCAGAAAAGAGATACAAATCATATTTCTTGACTAAATCTCTTATCTGATTCATTTCTCTACGCGTGTAAAGATAACCCGTTGGGTTATTCGGGTTGCAAATCAAAATGGCGCGAGTATGTTCATTGATGAGTTCTTCAAACTTCTCCACGGCTGGCAAAGCGAAACCATCTTCAATG
>JABZGM010000193.1 GCA_015259235.1 Alloprevotella sp.
TATCAAAACGGGTTAAAGGGTATCGGAAGAGGTTAGTTTGAGCTTTTTGCCATGTTCATCGATATCAATGCGGAGAACAGGCTTCTGGTCACCATCTAAGAACAGGTCGCAGATTGGGTCTTCCACATATTCTTGAAGTGTGCGACGCAAAGAGCGTGCTCCATATACTGGGTCAAATGCTTTTTTCGCAACAAATTGCTTCGCTGCAGGAGTAAGTTCCAGTTGATGTCCATTGTCTGATAGACGTTTGGAGAGAGCTTGAATCTCCAGTTCGGCAATCTGTGCAATTCCTTCCGCGTTGAGCGGGTCGAACATGATGATTTCGTCTAGGCGATTGAGGAATTCAGGAGCAAACTGGCGTTGCAGAGCTTTTCGAACAATGCTTTCTGCCGCATCTGCTGAGATCCCGTCGGAAGAAATGCCGAAACCTACTCCAGCTCCAAATTCTTTTACCTGCCGGCTACCACTATTAGAAGTCATAATGATGACGGTATTGCGAAAATCGACAGTTGTGCCATTGCCGTCTGTCATACGACCTTCGTCCATCACTTGGAGAAGCGTATTGAAAACATCAGGGTGTGCCTTTTCAATTTCATCGAGTAGGATAATAGAGTAGGGATGTCTGCGCACTTGTTCCGTGAGCTGACCACCTTCTTCATAGCCTACATATCCAGGAGGTGCACCAATGAGACGCGAGGTTGAAAACTTTTCTCCATATTCACTCATATCAATACGAATGAGAGAGTCTTTCGTGCCAAACATAAATTCCGCCAAGGTCTTTACTAAGTGAGTCTTACCAACACCGGTAGGTCCAACAAACATAAAAGTACCAATGGGACGATTAGGGTCTTTAAGCCCAAGTCGATTGCGTGTGATGGCACGTGTGAGACGATGGATGGCACGGTTTTGGGCAATAACCTTACTAGCAAGTGCTTGTTGCATGCCTTTGAGGCGAATCGTTTCTTCTTCTTGCATGCGTTCCACAGGGACACCACTCATGAGCGAAACAACACTTGCTATGTCTGCTTCATCTACAGTGATGCGATGTTCCTTTAGATTTGATTGCCATTCTGCCTTCAAACGCTCGACTTCAGCTTCTGCCTGACGGAGTTTGTCTCGTAATTCAGCGGCTTCTTCATAGCGTTGTTCTGCTGCGGCTGTCTCTTTTGACTGGCGAAGCGCCTCAACGGTCTTTTCTTGTGCAACAATGGGCTCGGGTAATTGCACTTTCAATAAGTGCATGCGGCTACCTGCTTCATCTAAAGCATCGATGGCTTTGTCGGGAAGTGAGCGATCGCACATATAGCGCTCCGTCAATGTGACACAAGCCTGTAATGCGGCGTCGGTATATGTCACATTATGGTGATCTTCATAACGCGCTTTGATGTTATTTAGTATGACGAGAGTATCCTCGGATGTGGTAGGTTCAAGTTGAATCTTCTGAAAACGGCGCTCCAAAGCTCCATCTTTTTCGATGGTCTTACGATACTCATTAATGGTGGTAGCACCAATACATTGCACTTCTCCACGTGCTAGAGCTGGCTTAAGGATATTGGCAGCATCTAAAGAACCAGGGGCACTACCAGCACCAATTATGGTGTGAATCTCATCAATGAAAAGAATGATTTCACGATGGGACTTAAGTTCCTCGATGAGCTTACGCAGGCGATCTTCAAACTGCCCACGATATTGTGTCCCTGCAACGATAGAAGCCATATCTAATGTCACAATGCGCTTATTCATCAACAGATGAGGCACCTGATTTTTCACAATAAGTTGGGCCAAGCCTTCTACAAGGGCACTTTTGCCCACGCCTGGTTCACCTATCAAAATAGGGTTGTTCTTTTTGCGACGTGTAAGAATTTGTGCCACACGTTGGATTTCATTATGACGTCCTACAATAGGGTCTAACCAACCTTGTGCAGCGGCTTGTGTCAGGTCTTGCCCAAACTTATCAAGGATAGGAGTTTCGCTGTTGCTTACACCACCATTTGGAGAGTTTGAGGTTGCACCACGTTGAGCCTCTCCGTTACTACTGGGCATGTCACCAGCCATTTCAAGAGAGTTCTCGGGGCTACGTTGATTTGTTGTAGGAGTAGAATTCGTGGGATTTGATGTGATGCTTTTATATTCTACTCCATATTGATTGATGAGTTTGCAGGCTTCGTTGTGGCGGTCGCGAAGCAAAGCAAGAAGCATGTGTACATCAGTCGTTTCTTGCGATTTCTGTAGGCGAGCTTCAAGATGTGATAATCGAAGAATTCGTTCTGCGTCAACATCCAGTTGCGGTTCCTCCGCAGCAATCTCATGGTTAGAGGCATTTGCCATTCGTTGTTCAAGTAGGTCACGGAGAAGTTCCACTGGGGCTCCCAAATTCTCTATCATTTGTCGCACTTGCCCCTCTTGGTTACGGAGCATAGCCAGCAACAACGCCAAAGAGGTCACCTTCGGATGATGAAAGCGACGAGACTCCTCCTTACTCAGGGTGAGAACTTGGGCAATTATAGGCGATAAGTTGTCTGTCATTATTTCTGTATCGGATATATCTTTTAAGTAGAGTAATCTTTGCAAAGGTACAACTTTCTAGCTGTAAACCTTGCTCTATTGCTACAATAATAATGCCAAATGTGGATTTTACTTGAAAAACTTGGCTATTATGTAAGAATGTTGTAATTTTGCATCGTCTTTTGGGGCTATTCTGCCATTTTCTTTGTGATAATGACGCTGAAGACCTAAGAGATTGTTCATTTATTCACTCAATACATTCATAACATGATGAATCAGTATGAGACCGTTTTCATCCTCACTCCCGTTTTGTCTGAAGTTCAGATGAAGGAAGCGGTCGAAAAGTTCAAAGGTATCCTCACCGCTAATGGTGCTGAGGTTATCAATGAAGAGAACTGGGGCCTCAAAAAGTTGGCTTATGCCATCGATAAGAAGAGCACTGGTTTCTATCAATTGGTGGAGTTCAAAGCTGAACCCTCTGTAGTAGACAAATTGGAAATTGGTTTCCGTCGCGATGAGCGCGTGCTCCGTTTCCTTACTGTTAAACTCGACAAGTTTGCTGCTGAATATGCTGCAAAGCGTCGCTCAAATAAGAAGGAGGACTAAAAACATGGCACAATCTGAAATCCGTTATTTGACTCCCCCTACAGTTGACGTCAAGAAGAAGAAGTACTGCCGTTTCAAGAAGAGCGGTATCAAGTACATCGACTACAAAGATCCTGAATTCCTTAAGAAGTTCCTCAACGAACAAGGTAAGATTCTCCCTCGTCGTATCACTGGTACTTCTTTGAAGTTCCAACGTCGTGTGGCTCAGGCCGTGAAGCGTGCTCGTCATCTTGCACTCCTTCCCTTCGTAACTGACTTGATGAAATAATAAAGAGGAGGTACACACATGGAAATTATTCTCAAAGAAAACGTGCAAGGTCTCGGTTTCAAGAATGAAATCGTTACTGTGAAGGACGGCTACGGTCGTAACTTCCTCATCCCTACAGGTAAGGCTATTGTTGCTACTGCATCTGCAAAGAAGGAACTTGCTGAAGTTCTCAAGCAACAAGCTCACAAGCTCGAGAAAATCAAGAATGATGCTCTCGCACTTGCTGCCAAAATCAACGCTGTTGAAGGTCTTAAGATTGCAACTAAGGTTAGCGCTACTGGTGCTATCTATGGTTCAGTTACTAGTCTTCACATCGCTGAAGAACTTGTTAAGCTCGGTCTCGATGTAGATCGTAAGAGCATCGTTCTTAAGGATGTTAAGGAAATTGGTACTTACAAGGCTGCTGTTAAGCTCCACAAGGACGTAACTGCTGAAGTTGCTTTCGAAGTTGTTGCTGAGGAAGCCTAAACTTCCCCTTCCAGCTGTAAGTAATTAGCATTTGCGCTGTACTCCTATTAAAGGGGTACAGCGTTTTTCTTTACTTCTGATTATGGGTAAGCGATCTCTTTGTTTGTATGAAGCTGCTTTTTTAAGGATCTTGTTTATATCATACAGATTAAGGCTACTTTTTTATATTAAGCTACAAGTGAGTATGGGGGCTTGTTGCAGTCTGAAAATGTTTTAGGAACTTCTTTGCACTATAAACTATATTTTATGCGTTACTTTATCACCTTTTCTTATGACGGCACCAATTATCATGGATGGCAAATACAGCCCAATGCAGATAGTGTTCAAG
>JABZGM010000194.1 GCA_015259235.1 Alloprevotella sp.
GTTCGTGTCTCAAAAAGTGTCTACCTTTGCTCGCAAACAACATCATCATTATTCGTTTTCTCCCTGCTTACTAGAAAATTCCCCGTGAGTGATAACGCCTTTTGTTGAGAAAGGTGGTTGTTATTACTAGGGGCAGAGTTTGAACATTACACAAATCTCAATACAATTATCTACAATGAAAAAAGTTCTCTTTTTCGCTGTTGCTTGCCTTTCTATGATGGCTTGCGGCAACAAGGCTCAATCTGAGCAAAGCGCAGACTCTCTCTCTGCACAAACTGCTGACTCTCTCGTATTCGAAGGTCAATTCCCCAACGCTGATGGTGGTCAAATGAACGTTAAGCTTGCTCTCGCTCAAGACAGCACTAAGGGTTTCGTTCTCTCTGAAGACACTACTATGTCAAAGGGTACTTACGAAGAAGTAACTGCTGGCGACAAGAAGGGTTACAAGCTCACTGTTTCTCCTGAAGATGTACGTTTCTTCGCTATCAACGGCGACAGCGTTCTCTCTGCATCTGCAGACTCTACTCTCGCTCCTGCTGCTTCTGGCATGAAGTACGATCTCAAGCGTAAGTAATCGTTTGTTGCTTCAACAGTAAACCAAGTGTCGTGTGTTGCAGAAACCTAAGACCTTCTCTTTGTGTTTCAACAAAGGCAACATTTGACAATGGTTACTCATTCTCTCCCTCCCTTGAATCTCATTTCAAGGGAGGGAGATACTTTATAATTTGATATTCCGACATCATTTGATATTTCGAGAGCCTTATGTCCCATAATGATTCGCATTCTCCTCAGTCTGCTCAAAAAAATGCCATAACATCGCGCGTCTTCTGTTGGTGGAGATGGATTCTGGGGGGCTTCTTTGTGCTTTTGTTGGCTTTGTGGGGTGTGGGTGAGTTTATGTTGAACACTGCTTTGCATCCTACTCCCAGTGTTTACAGAGATTCTCTTGCCACCCTCAAACGGATGTATCATAATTATCCGCACATTAAGCCGTGGTATGATAGTTTGCAGGCTCATCACGCACTGCACGACACTACTATTGTCGCAGCTGATGGCGCGAAACTCCATGGTTATTACATTCGTGCAGCGATGCCCACAAAGCGAGTAGCTGTATTGGTGCATGGCTATCAAGATGCTGCTTTGCGAATGCTCCATATTGCTTATCTCTATCATCACGATTTGGGCGCAAATGTGTTGATGCCCGATTTGCGTTATCATGGAAAAACGGCTGGTGAAAGCATCGGTATGGGATGGAACGACCGATTAGACGTGCGACAATGGGCGTGGACCGCTTCGAATATTTTTGCAAACGTGCTGCAGAAAGACACGTCCGCGCAAGTTGCTGCGAAGGAATCGTCGCGAAACACGATGGTAAATGCTCCCCATCTCGTGGTGCACGGCATCTCCATGGGCGCCGCCACAACAATGATGCTTAGTGGAGCAGACAGTCTTCCCCCAATTTGTGCTTATGTTGAGGATTGTGGATATACTTCCGCTTGGGACATTTTCAAAAGCGAACTTAGAAAGCGGTATCATCTCCCTGCTTTCCCAGTGTTGTATGCTTCAAATGCCTTGTGTAAGTGGCACTACGGGTGGTCGTTTCGCGAAGCCGATGCTGAAAAGTCGGTGAGTCGTTGTCGTCAGCCGATGCTTTTTATCCACGGTGATCAAGATAAATTTGTGCCCACAGCAATGGTCTATCGTGTGTATGCTGCCAAACCGCAACCGAAGTCGATTTGGATTGCACCGCAAGCGGAACACGCAGCGAGTTATCTCAAACATCGCAACAAATACACGCAGCGTGTGGCTGAGTTTCTCGCTCCTTATTGGTAACTTCTCTTTTTTTTTGCAACAACGATGTCAGTACTTCCCATCGAAACTCATCCTCTCCAACCTTTTCTTCCCCCAAATGCGCAGTGGCTCTTCCTCGGCAGTTTTCCTCCTCCGCAAGCGCGCTGGAGCATGCTCTTCTTTTATCCCAATTTCATCAACGATTTTTGGCGCATCATGGGGCTTTTGTTTTTTGAGAATCGCGAGCACTTCGTGGTTGAAGGGGAAAAACGATTTGATCAAGCTGCCATTGAACAGTTTGCGCGCGACAAAGGTTTTGCGTTCTACGACACCGCCACTAAAGTAAGGCGTCTGAAGGGTAATGCTTCCGATGCTTTCTTGGAAATCGTGGAGCCCACCGACATTGCCTCCCTTCTGGCTGCCATGCCCTCCTGCAACAACATCATCACCACTGGCGGGTTGGCTGGAGAAACGCTTTGTCGCACGTTGGGTGTGGAAAAGTTGCCGAAAATCGGAGAGTCGGTGCTTTGTCCGCAAGAGCAACATGGCTTAGGTCGTGACATTGTTTTCTGGCGGATGCCTAGTAGTTCGCGCGCCTATCCCTTGAAATTGGAGAAAAAAGCCGAGTTCTATGCGAGACTCTTTGCGTGAGATGATTTGAAAATACGTGCCTTCCGCTCTGACAATCCCAAAAAGTGTAAAACAACAGCGATATTTTTTCGACTATCGCTTGCGATAGATGAGGAAAATCGTATCTTTGCAGTACGAACATTCCGAGTGAGCTCTCAGAACAAGCCATCTCTCGGACATAGACCATAACAATTTCTATTCAACCCCACGACATGGTAGCTATTCCCTCACCTAGTCTTCCAGTACAGAACACGATGGAACGGACATTTTTCTGGGAAGACCAGCGTCAAAACAAGCAAAAAAATATGGCAACAGTATATGATTTCAAGTTGACCGACAAGAAAGGTCAAGAAGTAAGCCTTGAAAAGTACAAAGGAAAGGTGTTACTCATCGTGAACTCAGCCACGGAATGCGGTTTCACGCCCCAATATGACGAACTTGAAGCGCTCTATCGCGCCCACAAAGCTCAAGGTCTTGAAATTCTCGACGTGCCTTGCAACCAATTTGGAGGTCAAGCTCCTGGTAGCGATGCCGAAATCAGCGAATTCTGCTCTATGAAGTTCGGTGTAGACTTCCCACAATTCCGCAAAGCAGAGGTGAATGGCGAGAACGAACTTCCCCTCTACACTTGGCTTAAGGCTGAGCAACCCTTTAAGGGATTTGACAAGAACCACCAACTCACCCCCATCCTCGAAGGTATTTTTGACAAAAATCTTCCTGGTTGGCGCGAAACAAGCGACGTGAAGTGGAATTTCACCAAGTTCCTCGTTGATCGCGAAGGAAAGGTTGTGGCACGCTTCGAGCCCACACACGACATTAAGGATATTGAGAAGCAGATTGAAAAACTCTTCTAATGCCTATCTATCAGTAAACTTCATAAGACCGGCACGGAACACTATTTTCCGTGTCGGCTTCTTCCGTTTCTATGTCTACGGCTTTTGAGGATTAACTCAGAGCTTGCCCTATATGGTAAACAGCAATGTTTGAGCCTAGGCGCAATGGGCTCTCGATCGTGTTTGTTGCGCTGATATATGACGCTGTAAGCCTAACTACCTACTTCATCGCGTCCAGAGAAAAGTGGGATTTGGACAGTGGAAATACGGAATTCCTCATACATTCGTTTGAAAGCTACACTCATGAATTACGATAAACTCAAACTTGACAACCAGCTCTGCTTCCGACTTTATGCGGCAAGTCGCTTAATCACGCAGGCTTACCGCCCACACCTCGATAAGTTGGGGGTGACTTATCCCCAATATCTCGTTTTGATGGTGCTTTGGGAAACGGATTCCTTGCCTGTAAATGACATTGCCAAGAAATTAGCATTGGAGACCAATACGGTGACTCCATTGATTCAGCGCATGGAGCGCGAAGGCATCGTGACGCGCACCAAAGGAAAGGTGGATACCCGCCAGACGATAGTGGCACTCACGGAGCATGGTCACGCGCTTCGCGAGCAATCGGTGGATATTCCTAATTGTATGCTCGAACTTCTTTGCAACAATGGTGTGCAAGAACAGTCTATCTCAGAGATTCTCCCTTTGCTCGACGAACTCATTGTGAGCTTGAAGAAGAAGGTGGACTAAGCCGCTTGGCAACAGCTGTAATAAAAGTAGTGTAAGCAGGACAAACGGATTTGGGCATGGTGCCAGCACCTCCAAAACGAGCTTCATTGACCCTGAACACTGCTAAATGT
>JABZGM010000195.1 GCA_015259235.1 Alloprevotella sp.
CTTCAACACCCCATTCATGGACAGCCCTACATCCAAAATGGAAAGGTGAAAATCGGCGACTAAAAGACAATAAGCTATAGCCTAAAAAGCATTAGGAAGACGAAAAAGTCCTACTTTCTCGAATAGTTCGTAGAAAGTAGGACTTTTGACTTTGAGAGAAATCCATCTGCTTTAATCCCTCGCTCATGCTTCCTTAACGGAGAAACCGCTCAAAGAAAAAGGATAAAACGAAACTTTTGTAAATGAACTCCCTTGCTTTCGGATGGTTTATTTCGCTTGTGCTTCAGCGTTTTGAATCATCTGCTGTGAAGCATAGAGATAAACTTCTACGCGACGGTTTTCTTTTTTACCAGCAGCAGTGCTGTTATCAGCCACAGGGAAATTTTCACCATGACCAGTCACCTCACGAATTTGTGTGCTCTTAGCACCCATGCTTTGGAGATAGTCACTCACGCTTTGAGCGCGTTGGAGAGAGAGCTGTTGATTCTTTGCTTGAGATTGTTCTGCAGTGCTGTTTTTCCAACCTGCGTTGTCGGTGTACCCCATGATAGACACGTCCATGTCGCTATTGGGAACGAGTACTTCGTTAGCAAACTTAGAGAGTGAGCTCTTTGCAGAAGGAGAAAGTTGTGAATTACCAGTTGCAAAGAGGATACCGCTATCGAAGGTAACCTTTACATACTTCACACCATTTTGACCTTCGAGAACTTCAGCCTTTGCGTTAGCCACCTTCTCAGCAGCAGCCTTAGCTTTGTCCATGCGGTTGCCAATGATAACACCAGCACCACCACCTACTGCAGTACCGATAGCAGCACCAATGGCAGTACCTTTACCGTCCTTGCTGATGAGGTAGCCAGCCAAAGCACCGAGTGCTGCACCAGCACCACCACCGAAGAGACCACCTTTGGCCTTGTTACTCCATTCACCGCAAGAGGTGAACATCATAGATGCACAAAGTGCTACTGCTGCGAATTTGATTCCTTTCATAATTAAGTTATTTCTAGTAAATACATTGTGTGGGTGTCCCGATGATAAATAGTGATTCTTCAACATACTCATGCTGAATCCTCCACCTTTTACAGCTTAGAAATAGGAAAGCAGCTTACTACTCTTCTACTTTAGGCAGTAGTCGATGGAGAAAGGGAGAAGTTTAACCACAAACAAATCAGAACACAACCTTACTTGTTGAATGATTTTGGCTGCAAAAATACTCATTACCATAGGAGAAGCCAAAGGAATAAAGAAAAAAGTTGTATCTTTGCACGCAAATCCCCAAAGTGTGCGAAATAACGCCACTAAAATTCTCACTATAACTAACAAAACAAGCATTTAGCCATGGAAGAAACTCAATTTCCATCTCAAAATCAAGGTAATGCTGCTGTGCCCAATCACAATGATGGTGCACAAAATTCTTATGGTGCACAAAACCCGAACCAAGGTGGTTCCAATTATAACGAAGCACCCACTGGAACGAGTAATGCAGGTTTTGCACCCAATCCTTATGAAGCTGGTGCAGCTTATGGCGCGCCCAACGGAATGGGAATGCCTCAAACTCCTCCTAAAAAGAAAAAAAAGTGGCTTTATTGGTTTATTCCCCTTATAGTGATTCTCATCTTAGGAGGTGGCATCGCTACATGGAGCTACATCAATGGCAGCCAAAACGAAGAAATTGTCTACTCTACTCTATTGAGCGGCAATGAAAACATTGAAGATTACGAGAACTATCTAAAACAGTTCCCCGATGGTGCACACGCAGAAGAAGTGCGTGAGCGTTTGGCACAGCTCAAAACAATGTATTCTGACTGGACTAGCATTGCCAATAGTGAGTATGCTTCAGACTTTGAGCGATTCAAAGAGCAATACCCCAACAGCCAACTCGTCAAGAAGTGCGAACTCAAAATTGATTCTCTCGACTGGGTAAAGGCAGTAAAGCTCAATACTCCAGAGGCGATGGAAGAATACATGGCAAAACATCCAGAAGGTCGCTACATCTCCGAAGCTGGTATCGCACAAAGCACGCTTGCCACAACCCAAGTGGATGAGGCTGACCGAAGTGGCATCGCCGAAGTGCTCACCGAATTCTATCGCGCTTTTGCTAACAATGACGAAGCCTCACTCTGCACCTATATCACGCCTACGATGTCACAGTTCCTCTCCAAGAAGAATGCAACAAAGGCTGATGTTGTGGCACTTGTTAAGCGCACCTATTCTGAAGATATCGAAAACTGTTCATTCGTACTCAACAACGATTACGAAATCACGAAGAGTGTAAGCAACGATGGTAAAGTAACATTCAAAGTGAACTTCAGTGTAGATCAACATATCCAGCGCTCTAGTGAAGGCAAAACTTTCGGTTCTTATACCGCAAACGCCACCCTTACTGGAGACCTCAAGATTTCTTCTTTGACCATGAAGGAAGTCTCTCGCCAAAATCAGTAATCAAGAAATCAAGACTTATATCAACCTATAAAGCAAAACATCTATGCTTATCATCAACAATTACGAAGAATTTGCTTCTCATCTCGGACAAGTACTCGGCACATCCGAATGGCTTGAAGTGCCACAAGAGCGCATCAATCTCTTTGCCGATGCTACGCTTGACCATCAATGGATTCACGTCGATGCAGAAAAGGCAAAAAGTGGTCCTTTCGGTCAAACCATCGTGCATGGCTATCTCACGCTTTCTCTTGTGCCTCATTTGTGGGGGCAAATCATCGAGGTTCGCAACCTCAAAATGATGGTAAACTATGGCATGGACAAGATGAAGTTTGGTCAACCCGTGCTCTCTGGTCAGCAAATTCGCCTCACTGCAACGCTTGCTTCTATCGCAGATCTTCGTGGGGTGTGCAAAGCTGAAATCAAATTCACCATCGAGATTAAGGACCAAAAGAAACCTGCACTCACAGGTGTAGCTACTTTCTTGTACCACTTCACATAATCTCTGTCTCTCTTTTACACCGCGTGTGGACTGCGATGGCTTTAAGACACAGCGCCCAACAAGCGCTCTCTGTGGTCTAGGCGCACCAGTCCACACGCGATGTCCATTTTTCTATCGCTCCACTCTTTTCACCCACTCACCATGGATACCTATCGCACCATTTCCGAAGCAGGCGAAGCCATTTACACCGAAAAACGGAGTAAATTTATCGCCTATGCCGAACACGTTGCCGATGAGGAAGCTGTGAAAAAGCGAGTGGCAGAACTGCGCAAACAATATTATGATGCGCGCCACGTATGCTATGCCTATGTGCTTGGCAACGATGCTAGCATCACACGCGCTAACGACGACGGAGAGCCTTCTGGCACGGCAGGACGTCCCATTCTCGGACAAATACGTTCTGCAGAACTCACCTTTACGCTTGTGGCTGTGATACGCTATTTTGGCGGTGTCAAATTAGGTACTGGTGGGTTGGTCGTTGCTTACAAAACAGCAGCAGCCGAGGCTATAGCAGCAGCCACACATGAAGAAAAGATTGTGATGGAACAATTCATCATTGAGGTGCCATACACAGAAGCCGACACTGCCATGCGCTTTGTTAGAGAGGGAGAAGGTGAAGTGGTGGGACGAGACTATACTGCGACTCATCAGATTCTCACCATTGAGGTACGTACTTCCCTCCTTGCACCACTCCAAGAACGCTTGAGCAAAATCTATTCTTTGTCTATAAAAGATGAGAAGGACGCTTAAGCCTTATCTATTACTCCGTGTACCTCACGCTTCCTCTGCTCGCATAGTTGTCAATGCTTAGGATATACACAAAAAGTGACCGCTAATTTGTTTACTATTGTACAAATTAGCGGTCACTTTCTCTTTCAATCTGTATTGATTCCGTCCTTTAGATAAGACCCACCATCGCCTTTAGTGTTTTGACGTTGGATTTTAGGTCGTCGTTGTTAATAAGCAGAAGAACGCTGTAACCTATCAACTCAAAGTTCTAGTCACGCTTGCGAGCTGGCAGAGCATCTGATCCCAAATTGCCGTTAGCATCAAAAAGCCCGTAAGTGGTACGAAGC
>JABZGM010000196.1 GCA_015259235.1 Alloprevotella sp.
CACACCTCGACATGGTGCCCTATCGCAAGTACGCGGGGCGAGATAAAAACCCCATTTGGACGCCCATTGTGGGGGATGTTGACCTCAAGAAGAATGAATTGTGGGATAGCTGGAGTCTAAACCGCCCCATGCCGATGTCGGCGGTGTATAAAGACGTAGAAATCAACATCACGCGCAACAACAAAGGCACCAGCGAACAAGACCCTCAGCACTTCATTGCTGGCGGTGACGAAAAGGTGAAGTTGGTGCGCTGCATGTCGAAGGTGACCATCAAGGTTGAGAAGTCAGCTTATTTGAATGAAAATAAGACGATACGGAACTTGCAATGGCCAGCGTTGGGGAAATTTGCCATCACCTTGCTCAATCGCCCTCGTTATTGGTCGTTTTTCAATACACCACTGTTTGATATGAACCATACGCCAAGAGAGTTCAAATTTTACAGCGATATCTTCCCCGACGACCAATCTCGCTATCGTGCTATCGTCATCAACGACGGAGGAAAAAGTGCCCCAGAATCTTATGGTGGCATTGTCTATGATAGTCCATCGAGTAGTGAAGCCGACCTCAAACGCTATCGCTACACGTTTTACGTGCCCGAGTTGTTGCTTCCGAAGCATCCGCTCGATGGTGAACCCAATGGCGGCCAAGCTTTCGATCGCTTGAATGCCGTGATGCTCGCCTTCTCAGCTCCTGGCCACGGATTTTCGGTGAAAGTGCAGGGCAAGAGGAAGGATTTCTTTAATGAACACCCCAGTGCAGATGAGAGTGTGAACTATTATCCTTATAGCAGTAAAGCAGAGTTTGAGGCCGTGTTAGATGACTCCAAGGCCTTCAACCTCGGAACGGCTGATTTGACGGAAAGAAACGACAACACGGACAACCCCCGATTGCCCAACCCCCAATGGTATAGCAAATTTTCTCTCTTGCGCAATCGTCACTACGTGTATACGATCCGCGAGAAAGACCGTTTGCAGGTGGAAGCAGTGATAGCCCCTTGGAACGAAGAACCGAAAAGCGAAACGCTGGTGTTTGATGAAGTTCAAGTGAAGGTGCCAGACCCTTCGTTTTCTGCCACCAACAAGCAAATGACCCTGCGCATACAGAATGCTTTTGCTTCTCCCAATCATTTGTACGACAAGATTCGCATCTCATTGCTCAATCAAGATGGGGGAGAAAACTCTCAAGCCTATTTTACCAATTATGGCACAATGAGTTCAGCCAAGAGCATTGGACAGAATGCCGTTCAACTCATTTATGGAGGAAATGCTGCTCATCACGCAGGGCAAGGTTTTGTTGATTTCGTGGTGAACTGGAGTGCAACCACAGGCAAAAATGCACCAGCGGCTGGCAAGGGATTCATCAAATTGGAGTATTTGAATGGACAAGGTCAACCACAAAATTCACCCAGTGGACGCTCCTATGACATAATTTCCGTGGGCTCTGCAGACTGGAGTAAGTTGTATCGTGATTTTGAAAGTGCACAATGAGCCTTGCAATGCGTGTATCCCCAAAGACTAAAATTGATATGAGAACAATAAATATGTTGTTGTCTTCTCTCTTCGCTATGTTGGTGCTGAGTGCGTGCCAGCAGCGTTTTGAAGAAGCACCTACACAAGAGAATCTCGAGAAACTCTATGTGACTTTCACCATTGATGGTGCAGAACGTCGCGAAACGCGTGCTGTGCCCAATGCTCCGAATGGCACGGAAAGCGATGGTGACTATGAAAGTAGTTACAAAAGCGTGGACGTGATGTTTTTTGAGAGCAATGGCAACATCGCCACTGTGGGAGGTCAGAGAATTCATCATTTTGACAGTGAAGGCTTTTCTCCCAACGAAGCTGACAAAGAGAACTGGGTGGGAGGAAAATATGAACGTGGAGAAAACAAACGTGGTGTTTTCCTCTTGGGTGTGAACCGTAATCAGGTGCAGGGTAAAACTTGTGTGGTGGTGCTCAATCTCCCTCTCGAAACTCGTTCTCGTGTGGAAAGTGGCAATATTAGTTCACTCACTAGCCTGAAGAATGCTGCTGTGATTCGAATCACGAGTGCTGACGAACAATTGGGTCCCATCCCTTATCCTTTGGGGGCGAACAATCAGCCCGACTACAACAGTCCTGCTTTTCGCCACATTGTTATGATTGGTGAAACCTCTAACATTTCAATCCCTGACACAGACCTTGCCTCTGTGATCAATGTGAATATGGAACGCACGATTGCGAAGGTGAAACTCGTGGGATATTTCTCTGGACAGACATTTAGTGTGTTTCCCAGTATTGGATACTCCAAAATCACGATGAGCTATCTCTATAAGAATTTCCCATCGCGCACGCATTTGGGGTCTTTTTGGGTGGAACCTGGTAGAGCTGGTGGTATGGTGCGTAATCCAGTGAATGGTATTTTTGTGGAAAGCCCTGCAAAATTGTATGGCAAAGCCAAACAGCCCTATTTTGTGCAGAATTTCTATATGAATGAATATGGTGAGTTGCCCGACAACGCAGCCGGTCAACCTATCATCGAACTCTCTGCCTTGTTTCAATTTCCGAGTAACCCAGATATCAACCCTATTCATCGCAATTGGGTGTTGAGTCTTCCGCGTGGTATGCAGCGCAACAAGAGCTACACGATTTATGTGAACATCGTGGGTAATGGTTCTTCCAGCTCTTTGGGCAACAGTCGTGTGGCGCTCAAAGCCGACAAAATTGTGGTGGCTCCTTGGGCTGAAAGCATTGAGAATTTCTCTTTGCCAGAGTCTTATCCGTTGAAAAATTTCATTGGTAGTCCTAGTAACTCAAACGACCAGATATGATGAACGTGTGCAATTTGTGGAAGAGCACTGTCCTCTTGTTGGGCTTGTCTTCGATGCTTCCCACTATGGTGGGCTGCGATGCTGCAGAAGATGCTGTGGCGACTTCATCTGTTTCTCCTCAGAAACAGCGTTTGCAGGTGAATTTTAAGATACTGATGCACGGCAACGGCAATAGTATCAACAAGGACAAAACGGACTTTGAGGATTTGGTGGACAATCTTACCATCAATACTATTGGCGAAGCTAACTCGTTGAACAACAATGGTGCGCAAGGTGTAGCTAACTGGGAGTATTCAGGGCCTTTGGGCACTGCGAACGAAACGTGGTCATTTGTGGCGAACTTGCACAACGATGACAAGCAGCGAATCAAGACTGCTGGAACGACTTCGGGGGTGGAAATGGAAACCAGTAAATATCTCCGTGGTTATAATGGACTTTCTCCTCAGCTTCCCATATTGATGGTAGCCAATGTAGAAAATTCTAAATTTGGGACTGTGAACCAAAACAGAGTGAGAACGTTTAGTGCTGGTGTGACGCTTTGGCGAGCGTTTTCTCGCTTCTCCTTCCAAACTTATCCTTTGCCCCAGGGCTATATCATCAAAAGGGTGAGTGTGGAGCGTATCCCTGGTAAGTTTATGCTTGTGGGGCATACGGGTAGTCCCTACAAGCAACTGAATGCTTCCAACGCTACTAATTATCCTTATATCGGTGGTTTGGTGCTTTGGCAGAGTAATTCGGCTGCTGCTGCTAACCAGACTTTTGCTAGTTGGCAAAAGAGTAAGTGGGAGGCTTCGGGCACACAAAATCCTGATATGTATCTTTCTGGCAAATTCTATATGCCGCCTTGCAAGGTAGATAATAGTGTGGATCCTTTCGGTAAGAAAACGGACGGGGGTATGCCGTTTATGCGTTTTGTGTTTACCGACAATCAGGGACATACTTTTGTGCGCCTTTATCGATTGGGCAATTCTAATACAGGAAGTCCTGGAAACATTGACTCTAACAAGATATATAATATCCGCATTAATCTCCTTGGTTCTTCTGTGCTTCGCGATGAGTCGCTCAAAACTTATGACGATGGCAGCAACAAGGCAGCCTTTGTCAATTAGACGTTAGAGGGTCATAGACCCTTTTCTGCTCGCCCCGCACGCGTGGCTCGGGCGTATTAGACGTTAGAGATTAGACGTTAGACGTTAGAAATTAGAG
>JABZGM010000197.1 GCA_015259235.1 Alloprevotella sp.
GTTTTGTGGCTGTGATGTGGTGAGCCTTTCGTGAGAATCGACACACAACTTCGGTCTATGCGTGACAAAATTACGAAAAACTTTTGTGTGCTACCAACATTATATGCTATTTTCTTTGTTTGAGATGTTGTTTTTCTGCATTTTGAGGAGCATCTTTCTTTTTTTGTGAAGGAGATATACAAGAAAACTCCCGAATTTCGCCAACACAAAATTGACGAGATTCGGGAGTTGTGCGTTCACTCTATGCTTTGTTGTGAGAAGCAAGAGGGAGATGGGGTTAGAATTTGTATCCCAAAGAGAGCATGCCTCGATTAAAATCTTTTGGCGCAAGATAATAGGAGAATCTCACATCAAGGTGCTTTCCAAGCATCACACCAACGTGAGGAGCTACAAATCCGCTCCACTTGGCTGAAGTTGAGAAATTATCCCCTCGGGCGAGAGCGTCATTTGAAACACCGACTGCAACACCTGCCAATGGTGAAATGAAGTTTTCGGGAGACCATCGATAAGTTCCATTGAAACCAAAGAGGAATGATGAAACAGCACTGCTATAGGAAACGCCAGAAGAGTAGGGTACAACGACAGAAGAATAGGGTACACTTTGCTCAGGAACAGAACCCGAAGTATTTACCTTACGAAGGCTACCTTCTGAAGAAATGGATAGACCAAGTTCTACGTTGCGGATTTTCTCATAAGATGCTTTAACGGAGAAACCCACATATTTGAAGGCTGTGGGGGTGTTACTGACGATTGGCGTGGTGACACCAAGTGTCCATCGAACAGCGCGTTGCGCTTGCAATCCCATGGGAAGGGCTACTGCAGCAACAATGGAAAGTATAAACTTTTTCATTTAGAGAAAGTAGAGAGATAATAAAAGGTTTTTCCGCGAAAGGTTTTTCCGCGTTTCCAATGCAAAGATACGAATAAAAGGCGAAATAAACAATACCTATTTATGGTGATTTACAATCACATCTTCGTAAGTTCTTGCGACTTGATTGTCTGCCTTGACAGAAAGAAAAAACACTCGAAACAGAACTCACAGAGCGTCTGTTTCGGGTGAAATATAATTGCTGATTAGATGCCAAGTTTGGTGCGGATCGCAGCAGGGATGGCGTTCTTGTTGATGATGATGTTCATCGTCTTGTAGGCTGCATAGGGTTTAGAGATGTACCAGAAGCCTTTATAAGGACCGTATTCACCCCAAGAGTTCTTCATCATAAAGTATTCTTTACCGTGTTGGTCTTTGGCAAGACCATAGATTTGCATGCCGTGGTCGTCGGTGGTTTCCCAAGTGTCGTAACCCTTTTGGCGCATTTCTTGTGTGATGGTCATTTCGCCTTGTCCGTCAGCAGCATTGATTTGTGCACCAGCTTTTTCACCAGTCCAACGAGATTGGTCGCTACCTACGCCTGCACTAGACTTGGTGTTGGGAACAGTGGCAACGCAGCGGTTCTTGCCTGAACGACGAGAGAAACCGTCTTCGCTGACGTCGGCACCCCATGCGAAAGTGTAGCCATTGCGCACTGCGCTCTCCATCACTTCCATTAATTCGTTGATGGGGAGGTTGTAGCTAGGAGCCCAACGCCAGTTGTCTTGCACTTCGATGATGAAGGGTTTGTAGAAAGGAACGTGGGTGAAAGAAGCTAAGCTGACGTAGTCGGCAGGATTGAGTTTGAGATAATCCTTGACGTAAGATTGGGGAGTGTATTCCTTGCCGTCTACTTTGAAAGTCTTGGGATATTCTCCGAAATAGCCATCGAGCATTTGTTGCACGGTTTTCTTCCAAACGGGGTTGATGGTCTTCTTTTCTTTGTCGGTGGAAACGCTCTTGACAAAGGCTTCGATGCCAGGCCAGAATTGACGGAAGTTGAAGAGGCTATCGCCATAGGGGAGGTTGGGGTAGGGCATAGTGCCTTCGGGAGCAAGTCCGTAGTGCTCCATGGCGTAGATAGCATCGTAGAATGAGCCGCCTTGTGAGAAACTTGCGTCACCATGAGTGCGGACGTTGCGGTCGGCACGGTCTACATAGGTGTGGGACACCAAGAAGGATTCGCAGAGGTCAAGTTTGTCGGCTTTGAGTTGAGGATTCTTTTTCAACGCTTCGCTCTCGAGGAATGCCAAAGAAGAATATGCCCAGCAGGTACCAGAGTTGTTTTGGTTTTTGATGCTAGTCACGGGGTTAGCCACAACGGTGGTGAACACGAGGGTGTCTTTGGGAAGATCTTTCTTTTTGGGAGCTGCTTGCACTGCACCAGCCAAAGCTAGACCTGCAAGAGCGAGGGTGAAGAATTGCTTCATAAATGTGTATTATTGAGTGTTTGTGAATGCTTGTAATGACTGCAATGTGGAGGAATGTCTTACGTGAGAGAGATTTTGGAGTGGAGAGAATTCCTCTGTGGGGAGATTTAGGCGAGTCCTTCGAGGAAGGCTTCTACGTCTTTGGCGTGGTAAGGCACAAGTTTTTCACCGAGGAATCTGCAACCACTTTCAGTGATGAGTACATCGTCTTCGATGCGGATGCCTCCGAAGTCTTTGAACTTTTCGATTTCGTCAAAGTTGAGGAATTGTGCGTTGGTGCCTTCTTTGCGCCAGAGGTCAATGAGGTCGGGAATGAAATAGATGCCGGGTTCGTCAGTGACAACGTGACCGGCTTGAAGTTCGCGACCAAAGCGCAGACTTGCGAGTCCGAATTGAGAAGAAGGACGAGTTACGGCGTCATAACCAACATTGATTTGTCCGAGAGCTTCCATGTCGTGAACGTCCATTCCCATGGCGTGTCCTAGTCCGTGGGGGAGGAAGAGGGCGTGAGCTCCAGCGGCTACGGCTTCGTCGACGTCGCCTTTCATCAATCCGAGGGCTTTGAGGCGCTCTGTCATGAGACGGCACACGGCGAGATGGACATCAAGATAGCGCACTCCGGGTTTTGCGACTTGCAAAGCGAGATCGTGACAATCGACTACGATGTCGTAGATGTCGCGCTGACGCTGGGTGTATTTACCAGTGACAGGGGTAGTGCGGGTGTTGTCAGAACAGTAGTGTTCGCGAGTTTCGCATCCTGCATCTACCAAAAGTAGGCGTCCACCTCCCAACACGGCTTGTGAGGGAAATCCGTGCAACACTTCTCCGTGCATGGAGACGATGCTGGGGAAGGAGACTTGGCTTCCGAAAGAGGCGGCGATGCCGTCGAGGACACCTGCAATTTGAGCTTCGGTGACTCCCTTTTGCACTGCCATTCGCATGGCTGTGGTGTGCATTTCGTAACCAATGGCAGCAGCGCGGTCGAGTTCCGCTACTTCTTCTGCGCTCTTGATGTTGCGAAGGGTGACTACGGCATCAATGAGAGTTTGACTGGCAGCAGCGCGCTGTTGGTTGGGATGAATTCCACTCAAATCCATGAGTTGAATCATCAAATCGTGGCGATAGGGTGGGAGGAAATGGAGTTGTCTTCCCTGCGCTTTGGTTTGTGCGAAGACATCTTGCAACGCGCTCATAGGAGCAGTGTGTGCAATGCCGCATTCAGTTGCCATGTCAGCAACAGAGGGCACGGCTCCCGTCCAGATGACGTCATCAATGTCGATGTCATTACCGACGAGTGTTTCTTTTCCACTTTCGCAGTCGATGACAAGTGCAAGTCCATCGCGGTGTTGTCCGGTGAAATAGAGGAAAGAACTATCTTGACGAAACTTATAGGGGTTGTTGGGGAAGTTGCAAGGGCTATCGTTATTCCCAAAGAGCACGATGACTCCGCTGCCTACCAATTGGCGCAGACGGCTGCGGCGCTCCGTGTATGTGGCTGTTGAAAAGAGCATAAGCGCAGATTATTAAATGATTATTTCGGCAAATATACGCTTTTTCCGTGGGAATTGTGTGTTGAATTCGTGATAATCGTGTACCTTTGCACAAATTTTAATACACAAGAACGACAGATGTTGCGCGGCACTGAGTTGTACGCCTGATTTTGTCGAAAAAACGAGGTATAGAGT
>JABZGM010000198.1 GCA_015259235.1 Alloprevotella sp.
ACTGGGAGCGAAAGACTATCGCCTGCCTCGTGGATGGTGCGATATACATTGATTTCGTCTTCGCCATTAGGACCAACATTGAGGGTGCCACCGGGATAACCCATGCGCAAGATGGCGTGGACGGCATAGATTTGGTCGTGGCCCTTGACATCGCGTTCGATGGATGAGGCAGGAGCTTTGACCACCTTTTTGAAAAAGTCGTCAACTTGGTTGTCTGAACAACTAGCCAGAGCAGCGAGTGCCAGACATCCAGTGCCGATGTAAGATAATATTCTAGATTTCATTGTAAAGAATCATTGAATTACGATTCGTACCATAACGGTCTAATGACCGATCTGGGTTGAGAGAACTGAGCTGCTGCGCAAGGTCTTTGGACGACAAGGGCAGCACTCACATCATGGAGCAACACGTGTGTGCGTGTTGCTGACACAGATGTTTAGAATCTGATGAGGGTTCTCAGAGAGAAGTTGGCGCCACGCTCGTGGGCATAGTAGCGGAAACGGTCGGTGTATTCCTTATATAAGGCATTGAGCACATTGTCTCCTACGAGCATGAACTTGATTTCGCGTTTGTGGGGAAGTTTGATGGCGAAATCAGCCGTTCCGTTGAGCAAGAAATAAGCGTCGGGCGAATCGGGCACGAGGTCTTTGTCGGGATCGAAGCGCGTTTGCTTGGTCACATAGATGCCCGAGAGGGAGAGTGAAGCCACATATTGCTTGCGACTGCCCAAGGTCTTGCTGTAGCTGGCAGAAAGCCCATAGCGATCGGAGGGCATAAAGGGCAACCAATCTTGGCGACTCAAGTTGCGACCATAAATCCATTCACCTTTTGCCACGAGGGTCAAGGACTCGATGGGCTGATAAGTGGCTTCGATGTCTCCACCCACCAAACGCACATCGTCTTGGTCGTAGATGAACTTGGGATACTTACCGCTGGGGTGATTGTGATAGCGGTCTTTACCATTGCCGATGTGGTCGTAGATGTAACTGTCGATGCGCTGATAGAACATGCTGGGTTCTACGGAGAATTTGCTGTTTCTCCACTTTGTGCCCAACACGGCTTTGTAGCCACGCTCACTCTCTAAGTGGCGATTTCCCACCACCCAATAAGAACCTTCTTGCAAACCGATGGCATAAAGTTCGTTGATGTCTGGTGGTCTCCACGACCAACCCACGTTGGCACGCGCATCCCACTGTTCGCTGATTTGATAGTGTGCAGCGAGCGAAGAGGTGAAGTTGCTGTAGAGTTTGAAATCGTCGTAATAGGTGTAGTTGCTCAAACTGGTGTAGCCATTGACCGACATCACGCGGAAGTCGTAGCGAAGACCGAGAGCCGCTTGGAGTTTGCCCCATTGCGCTTTGTGCAAAAGGAATCCTCCCATGGAGAGGGCAGCAAAGTTGGGCACAAAAGCAGGCTGTTTGGTGCCAGGATAGTTGAAGTTTTCCTGATAACTATTCGCCAATCCGCTCTCTGTGGTCATGTTCCACAAGTGCCATTTGGCATTCCACGTCACATCCAACTTGTAGGTCTTGAGAATCAAGTCTTGCATGGGGATCCAACTCCACTGCTGCTTCTTACGATTTTCAAATTCCTGACGCAAATTCTCTTGGAATGAACCCACGATGTCGAGTTGGTGGTCATCGTTGATGCGCCATTTCACTTCGCCCTTCACGGTGAAGTGTTGCGACTGTTGGAAAGGGGGTTGGATGTCGTAGGAGAAATTGCGCAAAGTAGACACATCGGGACGTCCTGCCTCGAAGCGTTTGATGAGCTGATCGAGGTCAGAAATCTTAGAACCGTAGTAAATGCCACTGCGCTGATAGTAGATGCTAGAGAGCAGTGTGGCAGTGACGTGCTTGTCTTGATAGCCCAACATGGCAGAGAGCGCGATGTTGTTGTAGCCGGTATTGTTGAGGATGTAGTCGGCAGTGTGGTAATCACCACCCTTGGTGTAGTTGCCGTGCACGCGCATACCCCAACGTTTGTAGCCTGCTTCGAGGGTTCCACTGCCTGAAACACCACGAGCATTGGTGTCGTAGCCAGTGTTCACCGAACCTTTCACGTGAAAACGGGTGCTGTCGTAGGGCAAGGGTGCGTCGTTGAGCAACACGACTCCACCCATAGCACCAAATCCGTAGCGGATGCACTCTGCACCTTTCACCACTTCCACCATGCTAGAACCTGTGTAGTCCACTTCGGGGGCGTGGTCGGCTCCCCAACTTTGGCTTTCGAGGCGCACACCGTTGTTCATCAACAAAATTCTGCTGGAGTGCATGCCCTGAATCACGGGCTTGGCTATCGTTCCTCCCGTGCTGATGGAGCTCACACCGGGAATGGTCTCTAATAGTTTTGCGAGGGAAGTGGCACCACCCTTCTCAATGTCGGTGGTTTTCACCGCAGCCGACTGCTGCAACACGGAGGTGTGCTTGCGGCGCGCGCTCACTGTGACGCCCTGAATGCTGTGACTGGCGTCTTGCAACGAGAGGGCTATGTACCCATTGGCAGGCACGGTGAGTGTGCGCACGAGTTTGTGGCAACCGATGTAGCTCACCTCTACATGCACTTTGCTGGAAGCGTTTTTCAGACGGATGGCACACTTACCATCGCTGTCGGTGATGCCGATGATGCCTTCACAGCGCACGGTTGCCCCGATGAGGGCTTCATTAGAACCTTGGCGCGTGATGCTGAACTGCACCGTGGGGCGTGCCTTTGAGGGGGGATCGCTGGGAGCAGGCTGGGCTGTGCTCTGCGTGGGAGCGAGAGGGAAGGAAATTGTGGGAAGAGACGATGGGAAAATAGCTTCCACATCTGTGGACTGTGTGCCGCTCGCCATCGCAGCGAGGGTGAACCCTTGTGCCACCAAGGCTGCGCAGAGGGCAAGAGGTGCCGTGCCGAAGCGTTGCGGTGGGGACAAAGTTGCTTTTTTCATATTTGATTCTTGCATATCATTGTCGAGAGGCAGTCCCATCTCGGGACACCGACTCATTGAATTATTGCTCGTTTGTGACAATCTTGGGGAAAAGAGCGCACGTTCGCCTGATTTTACAACAAAAAATCGGAGTGACCGTGAGCTTATAGCATGAGGGAACTTTGCATTCCATTCAGTGAAGCACCAAAGGAATACAGGTCTCCCTGTGTTTTGCGAGTGCAAAGTTACGGTCTTCATCATACGTGTTCAATACTCACATGTAGGTATTTTGCGCTTATTTGATTAGATTTATTCACACTTCAAGGGCTTCAACTCTAACTTTAACCCTATTTATCCCCATCATCGTCTAATTGAATTAAGATTTCTTATTTTCTTGGTGAGAATTCCTACTCTCTTGGGAAGGATTCTTGCTTTCTTAGTAAAGTTTCTTGTTCTCTTGGTAAAGACGCGCGCTCACTTGGTAAGGACTCTTGCTTTCTTTGTAAAGATTCTTGCTCTCTTGATAAGGACTCGCGCTCTCTAGGGGAGGATTCTTGCTCTCTTGATAAGAACTCTTGTTTTCATCACGCTCACTATTGCGGTTTCCGCTCCATCGATGACAACTAATAAAAAAAGATGCTAGACATTAGAACCTATGCTGTCTGTGCACATGGTGCTAATGTCTAACATCTAACGTCTAATACCCGAGCCACGCTTGTCGTGGCGAGCAGAAAGGGTCTGCGACCCTCTAACGTCTATTCCGCTTAAGGAGTGCTTTGATTCCTTCGATTTCAAAGGTGAGATATTCCTCGATGAAACGTTCAGCATCCGCTTCGTTCATGTTCTGGTCTATGATTTCTTCAATCATGCTAAACATACCAGCGGAAAGCCATCGAATGAAGGCGTCGGAAAGTTGCGTGCGCAATTCGCTCTGGTCCTCGCTAAGATGCGAAAACCATTTAGAAACTATGGAAGCACATTTGTCGATAAACTCGTGACGATAGGTTTCGAGCGAAGACCCTTGTGCTC
>JABZGM010000199.1 GCA_015259235.1 Alloprevotella sp.
ATGCAGAGCTTGACCGCTTGATGCGCGATGAAATGTTACCTTATATCTTGTTCTGATAAGTAGATATTGCAATATCGATTACACTCAAAATTTTTTCGTCACTTTTTTGCCGATTTTTCTCACTTTGCGGACATATCTACCCCTATATGTTTAGGGGGGGGGATGATAAACGAGGCAGGCAGTAGGCAGGCAAAGGGGCAGCCGAAGTGCAGGAAATGACCGATTGGGGGGTAGAGCAATGGGAATTTCTAAAGAAGTGCGCACAAAAATCCCCCATGACTGGGAAGTCCAATCATGGGGGAATCTGATGTCTTCGAGTGAAGAACAGACGGATGCTATTCTGCCGTCTTTTGGTAGGCTTTGATGCCGTTGTTGAGGAAGTCTACATATTCCGAGATATTCTCGTTGTAGCTACGGCTAGGACCTAAGGGCTGACCTTCACCATCGAGGGCAATGTAGAAGGGTTGAGCATTCGCACCAAACTTGTTGCGTTGGAGATAGCTCCAACGGTCACCCACAGTGCGGAGCGTGGTGATCTTACCATTTTCTTCTACTTCGATGGGCGCAGGAAGTGCCGTCTTGTCGTCGACATAGAGCGAAATGAGCACATAGTCCTTGTTGATGAGGTCACGCACTCGAGCATCGCGCCACACAGCGGTCTCCATCTTGCGGCAGTTGACACAGCCAAACCCAGTGAAGTCGAGGAGGACAGGTTTGCCCGTTTGACGAGCATAAGCCATACCCTTTTCGTAGTCGGTGAATTTGGCTTCTACCTTCACCACGTCAAGGTTGAAATCCTGCGTGCTCATGGGAGGAGCAAAGGCGCTGACAGCCTTGGTAGGTGCACCCCAGAGCCCTGGAATCATGTAGATGGCGAAGGCGAGAGAGGCGATTCCCAGGAAGAAGGAAGGCACGGTGGTCTTACGCTCTGTTTCATCGTCGTGGGGGAACTTGATAAATCCGAAGAGATAGCAAGCCAAGAGGGCGAAGAGGGCAATCCAAAGGGCAAGGAAAGTTTCGCGATCAAGCAAACGCCAACCGTAAGACAAGTCAGCCACTGAGAAGAACTTGAGGGCGAACGCCAATTCTAGGAAACCGAGGGTGACTTTAATCTTGTTCATCCACGAACCGCCACGGCTGGTCTTCTTCAAGAGGGTGGGGAAGAGGGCGAAGAGAGTGAAGGGGAGTGCCAGTGCAATGGCGAAGCCGAGCATACCGATGGTGGGAGCGATGGCACCACCGCCAGAAGTGCTGACACCCACGAGGAGGAATCCGATGATGGGACCAGTGCAAGAGAAGCTCACCAAAGCCAAGGTGAATGCCATGAGGAAGATGCTCAGCAAACCTGTGGTGCTGGATGCTTTGGAGTCGATGGCGTTGTTCCACTTGGAAGGGAGGGTGATCTCAAAACCGCCTAAGAACGAAGCACCAAAGGCTACGAGCATGGCGAAGAAGAGAAGATTGAAGATGGCATTGGTGGAGAGGTCGTTCAAAGCTGAGGCACCGAAGATGGAGGTCACGATGACGCCAAGTGCCACGTAGATGATCACAATAGAGAGACCGTAGGTGAAGGCATCGCGAAGGGCTTTGCGACGATCGCCACTGCGCTTGAGGAAGAAGCTCACCGTCATGGGGATGATGGGCCACACGCAAGGAGTGGCAAGGGCGATGAGACCGCCGATGAATCCCAGTCCGAAGATGACCCAAAGGCTTTGGTTCAGGTGATTGCCATCGCCAAAAGCCTGGAGCGCATCGATGGAGGGCTCGTAAATCTTACGTAGTGTGGCACTATCGAGTGTAGCTACACTAGCCTCGTTGGCAGTCAATGCTGGTGTCAATTCTGCGCTTTCGCCAGTCGTAGAAATAGTGTCTACAAGACCGTCGATGGGGTCAGCATCAGCGGTTTTTGTTGCTGCTACTTCCTCCTCTGCTTTTTTTTTATCAGCAGTGGCAGCCTTAGCAGGACCATCGGCACCTTTCACGGAGCAGTCTACGCTGGTGGGAGGCAAGCAGTTCTCATCGTTGCAGGCACCATATTTGAGATAGCCTTTGAGACTATAGTCCTTTTCGAGGAGTTCCACACGCTGGGTGAATTGTGCAGAGCCTTCAAAGTAGGTGACGGGCATTTCGAAGATGGGGTCTTGTTTGTGCTTCAAACCAGGACCTTCTTTGAGTTTGCCTACGAGACGAACCCCTTTGAGGTTGTCTGTGCCGAAAGTGGCAGCTGTGGGACCACCAGCACCGATGTTTGCGCCATAGACGTGCCAACCTTTTTCCATCTTTCCGGTGAAAACGATGTCGATTTCTGTGGGGCTGACGCGCTTGTAGGATACGCTGAAGCTCACTTGTGCTGCTACGGAGAGCACGCTGGCGATGAAGGTGAGCAAGAGAAGAGTGAGTTTATGTCTCATCTTGTTGTTTTTGTGGGATGAATGAGAAGTTGTTCATCATTCTTAAAGGAAGAATGAATGTCCAACTGGGGAAATGCGGAAAGTGCTTCTCGAGATTATTTGAGGAGTTCGGCAACCTTAGCTTCGAGTTCTGCACCACGCAGACCGAAGGCTACGATTTTACCTTGTTTGTCGATCAGGAGAGTAGCAGGGATGCTGGTGATGCCGTAGAGTTGTCCGGCTTCGTTTTGCCAACCTTTGAGGTCGGAGAGTTGGGGCCACTTGAGCCCCATGCTAGCGATGGCACCAGTCCAGGCTTCCTTGCTTTCGTCGAAGCTCACACCTACGATTTCCAGTCCCTTGCTGTGGAAGTCGGCATAGAGTTTCTTTACATGAGGCATCTCTCTGCGGCAAGGTCCACACCATGATGCCCAGAAGTCAACGAGGGTGAGCTTGTTTTGCTTGACAAAGCTAGAGAGTGTTTTCACAGCCCCTGTGGGAGTTGCCATCTTGAAGTCGGTGAAATCCTTGCCAGGAGCGCGAAGGGCTTCGAGTTCCGCTTCCTTGTTGAGTTGTGTCATGATGGGTTTGAGTAAGTCTGTTTCAAAGCAAGCTGGTTTGCCAGTCATGAGTTCTTTGATGTCGCTCTCTTCCATCACACCAAGGTATTGGTAAACGAGGGCAGCGTTGTAGAGTCCTTCGGGATGATCTTTGACACTTTGCTTCACGATGGAAGATATTTTGCCCAAATCTTGGACATATTGCTCATAGAGCTTGTTGAACTCGGGTGTTTCGGTTTTTCCTGCCTGCTTGAGTGCCATAAGCTGGCGAGTGTAGCCCAAGACTTGAGGCACGATAGGTGTAATTTTGCGTTGTGCTTCGTTGAGGAGGTGATTTTCTGACGTACCGCTCACGGTGCTGCTGGGAAGGTCTACACGAACATCTCCATTCAGGACAGCAGCGATGGCATTGTCAAATTCCTTTTTTTCGGAGAGGAGGACAAAGGGTTTGTTGTCTGCGGTGCCAGAGAGGGAAAATTTGCCGTTGGCATCCACCTTAAGAGAGTCGATGCTTGAGCCTTGAAGATTCTTATAATATATGGTCTTTACATCTGGTGAGGCTTTTCCTTCGAGTGTAAAGCGTTGGGCGAAGCTAGTGCCGAAAGCCGACAATAAAGCGAGGGTGCAGAGTAATTTTTTCATGCGGGTGTTGTGGGGGATAAAGGGTGAATGTGCCGTGTTTCTCAAGGGGGTAGAGTTGCAAAATCAGAAATGTTTCTTCCGCTCGGTGAGAAGGTACGGATAAAATGTGACGTTTCGTGAACGAAACCCACTAGTATAGTTGCAAAAATAATGATTCCTTGCCATTGGAACAAGAATTTTGTATCTTTTCGCGCAATTTCCGCGATGAAATTGCTAGTTCCATCACTTGACGTGGCGCGCGCGAGCTAAATCTCAGAAGGTGTTTGGAGGGTGATTGTGCATCCTCTAATGATCAATTTGGATTAAACCC
>JABZGM010000019.1 GCA_015259235.1 Alloprevotella sp.
AATGTAGGTAAATAGGATAGAATATACCCTGCATATTCACACAAACATACCTACAAATGATGATATCAAACAACAAAACACTATCCTATCCCTTCAAACAAATGAAAAGATGAGGACTACCCAAACAGCGTTTTTCGCAAATCTGAACGAAAAAAGTGGGATAAGCTATCGAAAATATCAAAAGTTCTTTCTAACTTTGCGAGAGCAAGTCATCTCTATCTTACTCTTGTATCCATGACGAACGACACCAACCTACACGAACCTCTCAAACGGTACTTTGGCTTCGAGACGTTTCGCAACAATCAGGAAGCGATTATTCGCAGCCTGATGGCGGGGCATGACGTCTTTGTGCTGATGCCTACTGGTGGAGGAAAATCAATATGCTACCAACTTCCAGCATTACTCATGGATGGTGTGGCTATCGTTGTGTCTCCACTCATCGCACTGATGAAAAATCAAGTGGATGCAGTGAGACAAACAAGAGCAGATAATTGTGTGGCGCACTATATCTATGCGGCACTGACGAAACAAGAGATTGTCGAGATCATGAACGATGTGACCACGGGCAAGACTAAACTACTCTACGTCTCGCCTGAATTGTTCAATAAGGACAGCTTTGTCGATTTTCTCAAAACCGTGAAAGTGTCGTTTATTGCGGTGGACGAAGCGCACTGCATTTCAGAGTGGGGACACGATTTCCGCCCTGAATATCGCAAACTTCGCCCCATCATCAATGAAATTGGTCAAGTGCCCATCATCGCACTCACAGCCACTGCCACCGACAAGGTGCGCATGGACATCAAAAAGAATTTGGGAATCCCCGATGCACTCGAGTATAAAAGCTCGTTTAATCGCCCCAACCTCTACTACGAAGTGCGACAGAAGACGGCTAAAGTGGATCACGACGTCATCCGATTCATCAAGAGTCACCCTCATGTGAGTGGTATCATCTACTGCCTCTCTCGCAAACGCGTGGAAGAACTCACCGAGGTGCTTCGCACCAACGACATCAATGCGTGCGCCTATCACGCAGGACTTGATGCCCAAGTGCGCAGCAACACCCAAGATGCTTTTCTCAAAGAAGACATCGATGTGATTGTGGCTACCATCGCCTTTGGCATGGGCATCGACAAGCCCGATGTGCGATTCGTCATCCACTACGACATTCCCAAAAGCCTTGAAGGATATTACCAAGAAACAGGACGCGCCGGCAGAGATGGCGGCGAGGGCCTTTGCATTGCCTTCTATTCTCACAAAGATCTCCAAAAACTGGAGAAGTTCATGGAAGGCAAGCCCATTAGCGAACAAGACATTGGTCGTCAACTTCTCAAAGAGACGGCCGCTTATGCCGAGTCTGCGGTGTGCCGACGCAAGTTGCTCCTTCATTATTTTGGAGAACAATATGAAAGCCCCGACGGCTGTGGCAATTGTGACAATTGTAAACACCCTCATAAACAAGTGGAAGGAAAAGATTATTTATGTAGAGTCATCGAGACTGTTCTTGATTGCAAGGAGAACTTCCGCGATGACTATATTAAAAACATATTGATGGGCAATGCCACCGATGAGATTGTGGCACACCATCACGATGATTTAGAGAACTTCGGTTGCTCTGACAATGATGAGGACGAACAACTGTGGAATGCAGTGATTCGCCAAGCTCTTATAGCCGATTTCCTAAAAAAGGACATCGACAATTATGGTATCCTCAAAGTTACCGCTGCAGGAAAGAAATTTCTCAAAAAACCTACGAGCTTCAAGATTGTGGAAGATAACGATTTTGAGGACGAATCGTCTGATACACCTGCACAAAGTGGAGCAGCCAGCGCTCTCGACCCACAACTCTACCAAATGCTCAAAGACTTGCGCAAACGCATGTCGAAAGAGTTGGAAGTGCCTCCCTACGTGATATTCCAAGATGGCTCACTCGAAGCGATGTCTACCGTTTATCCGCATACCATCACGGAATTGCAAAACATTCCTGGCGTGGGAGCTGGTAAAGCCAAACGTTATGGGGAAAAATTCTGCGCGTTGATTCGTCAACACTGCGAAGAAAACAACATTCCGCCTCCCGAAGAATACCGCATTCGCACCATTGCTAAGAAATCGCAACTCAAAGTGGACATCATTCAAAACATTGACCGTAAGGTGCCACTCGATGAAATTGCGAAAGCCAAAGGCATTGGCTTTGATGAACTTCTCGATGAACTAGACGCCATTGTTTATAGTGGCACGAAGATCAACCTCGATTATTTCATCGAAGAGGAAATGGATGAAGATTCTGTGGATGATATCTACGACTACTTCCACGAGTCTGAAACCGACGACCTCGAAGAAGCCTACAACGAACTCAGTAATGATTATTCCGAAGAGGAAATTAGACTTGTACGCATCAAGTTTATCTCTGAAATGGCGAACTAATCCTCCTCTTCTTCCCTACACTCGTGCGTCCACGCAGAGTTTTTAATCACACATCCAAAATGTCTACCACTCCTGAACTCTCCAACGAGCAAGAACTCGTGAATGAGAAAAAAGAATCGCTCAACTTCATCGAGCAAATTGTGAAAGATGACCTCGCCGCTGGCAAAAACGGCGGACGCTTGCAAACGCGTTTCCCACCAGAACCCAACGGCTACCTCCACATTGGTCACGCCAAAGCCATTGCCTTGGACTTCGGCATCGCTGAACGTTTTGGAGGAGTGTGCAATCTCCGCATGGACGCCACCACCCCACAAAAGGAAGCCCACGCATATGTCGCAGCCATCAAGCACGACATCGAATGGTTAGGCTACAAGTGGGACAACATTTACTACGCTTCCGACTATTTCCAAGATCTTTGGGACTTTGCCGTTGCGCTCATCAAACAAGGTCGCGCTTATGTCGACGAACAAAGCAGCGAACAGATTGCAGCTCAAAAGGGAACTCCCACCCGTCCTGGTACGGAAAGCCCTTATCGCGATCGTCCGGTGGAAGAATCGCTTCGTCTTTTTGAAGAAATGAACAGCGGTAACGTAGAACCCGGTAAGATGGTGCTTCGTGCCAAGATTGACATGGCGAGCGACAATATGCACTTCCGCGATCCTATCATGTATCGCGTGCTGAATATGCCCCACATCCGTACGGGAAATCACTGGAATGCATACCCCATGTATGACTTCACACACGGACAAAGTGACTTTTTAGAAGGGGTTACACACTCCATCTGCACCCTCGAATTTGTACCTCACCGTCCTCTCTACGATTTGTTTGTCGATTGGTATAAAGAGGTGCGTGGAGAAGACCTTGCAGACAATCGCCCACGTCAGTTTGAATTCAACAAATTGAATCTCAACTATACGCTCATGTCTAAGCGCAACCTTCTCCTTCTCACCAAAGAAGGTGTTGTGAATGGTTGGGACGATCCTCGTATGCCTACGCTTTGTGGTATCCGTCGTCGCGGTTATAGCCCCGAAAGTATCCGAATGTTCATCGACAAAATCGGCTATACCACCTTCGATGCGCTCAACGACATCAAACTGTTGGAAAGTGCTGCGCGTACAGACCTCAACGAACGTGCCACCCGTGTGTCGGCAGTTCTCGATCCTGTGAAGCTCATCATCACCAACTATCCCGAAGGACAAAGCGAATTGCTTGAAGTGCAAAACAATCCCGAACGTCCTGAAGAGGGCACTCACACCATAGAGTTCAGTCGCGAACTCTGGATTGAGCGTGCCGATTTCAAGGAAGTAGCCGACAAAAAGTTCTTCCGCATGGCTGTGGGCAAGGAAACTCGCCTCAAGAGTGCCTATATCGTAGACTGCACCGGTTGCAAGAAGAACGAAGAAACTGGCGAAATCGAAGAAATCTATTGCACCTACGACCCCACCTCTAAGGCTGGAACAGAAGGTGCCAATCGCAAAGTAAAGGGTACAATCCACTGGTTGAGCTGCGACCACTGCTTGCCCGCAGAAGTGCGCAACTACGCTTGCCTTTGGACGTGTGAAAATCCTCGCGATGCCATCAAGCAATACGAAGATGAACACGGCGTTCGCGGCATCGAAGCTATGCGCCCCTTCCTCAATCCCGACAGCATCCGCGTGAATAAGCAAGCCTTCATTGAGAAGTTTGCCCAAACACTTCCTCCGCTGTCCTATTTGCAGTTCACTCGCACGGGATACTACAACATCGACCCCGATTCCACTCCCGAACATCTCATCTTCAACAGCACCGTTTCGCTCAAAGAAGACAAACACAAATAAAGCGTAGTGCGGAGGTGTTGCAAAACTCGTTTTTGCAGCATCTCCTTTTGGTGTTTGACAAAGGGATAAAATGCAAAGCATTGAGATTGAAGCTGAAGGGAGCGACTGAAGTACGTGACCAAAGCTAAATGTCGAAAATAACGCAGCAGTTTGCCCTTTATGAAACATCCTGACTGCGTTTTCTAATTTCCCCCTCAACAACTTTCACCATTATGAGGCGTTCTCCAGAAGAATTGCAATCCCTAGTGCGAGAGTATCAGAAAAACTTGTCGGAAGCGTCCATTCCTTTTTGGATGGATGTTCCCGACATTTTAGATATTCTCGACCATTTTGAGCAGACTCAGCAGACCATAGAGGCTGAGCTGTGCCTTCGCCTTGCCCAGCGCATGCACCCCGAAGACGCGGATATCCTCATGCGCAAGGTGTATCGCCTAAAAAACGATGGAAGATGGTATGATGCCGAAGTGTTGGTCAAGCAACACCCTGACCAAGAACACCTCGATGTGCAGTTCTTCTTGGCGGAAAAAGCCCTTAGTGAACTGAGATTTTTCGACGCTGACGGCATCTATGAAAGCATTCTCACACGAGAACAACAAGCTCTTGAGGAGGAACTTTTGGAGAATCCTGAACAAACTGGCAGTCTAGACGATTTGCGCATGGAGATTGCTGAACTCTTCCTTGATTATGGTAGTGAGGTCTTTGCCAAGAAATATCTCTTGCTCATCGATAAAAACTCTCCGCTTCAGCCACGAGTACACTTGTTGGAAGGCGAAATCCTGATGCGATATGGAGATACCGTGCAAGCCGAAGAAGAAGTGGAACGAGTGATTGACGAAGATCCCTACAACATCGATGCGTGGATTTTCCGTGCAGAGCTCGCTAATGAGCGCAAAGACTTCGACAAATGTCTAGAAGCTGCCGAATATGCCCTTGCCATCGAGCCCAACCACCAGAAAGCCCTACGTATGAAAGCCATTTCTGCCTTGGGCAAAGAAGATTGGGACACCGTACTCAGCACCTACGACATCTACCACACACTCGAGCCTAACGACTACACGATGTCACTCTCTGTGGGAGAGATTTATCTCAATCGTCAAAACATCGTCAAAGGAAGAGAAGCACTGCAACATGCACTTCAAAACTGCAACAACGAGAATCCCGACAAACAGCGCATCACCCACGACCTTGCCGTATCTTACGCCATGCAAGGAGACATCCGCAAAGCCTATGTTTGCATGGCTACGCTTAGTTCTTTGGGAGTTCCTCACGACGATATGCTATTCCAAGCAGCACGCATCGCCTTCAACTATGGATTTATTCCCTTTGCCATGGAGTTGCTGCGTCATCGATTCAGCATTGTCTCTGGCAACGATGAACGAAATATCCAAGTGGCACAGCTCTTTTATGAGTGCAAGCTCTATAAAGAAGTACAAGAGTTTTGGGAATATCTTTTTAAGGCAGGTTTCCCCAAAGAGAGCGAGGCACAAGTCTATCTAGCCTTTGCTGCTCTTCAACTTCGCAACAAAGACGTATTTAGCGCTACTTCTGCAGTAGCCGTGCTACATCAACCGAGTTTGATGCAACAAGTTTTTGGCGGATTATACAAAGATTTGCCAGTGCATCAAATGCCAGCGCAAATCTTGATTGATTATTTCAGCAATAACCCCAATTAAAAGCAATGAATAAGACCCTATTAGCGAGCCTTTTCGCTGGCGCACTCTGTGTGATGTCACCAGCTTTGGCACAAAATGCGCGTCCCTTTGTCGTCCCCGAACTCACTTCGTGGCAAGGCGGTAAGGGCAACTTTGTTCCTTCGGGACGCATCATCGTGCAAGATCGTGCATTCACTGCCGCTGCCCGAAGTTTCCTCCAAGACTACTCCACACTCTTAGGAAAAAATCTCACCATCGTCAGTGGAAAACCGCAGAAAGGTGACTTTGTCTTTGCCAAAGCAGGTTTTGCTCCAGCATCTAAAGCCGACACGCTCGGCACAGAAGGCTATCACCTCAACATTGCCGACCACGTTACCCTCACCGCTTCCCAACCTACGGGCGCATTTTGGGGCACGCGCACCCTACTCCAACTGAGCGAACAGACACAATCCCACAGCATTCCGCAAGGTGTTGCTGCAGATCGCCCGCAATATGCCCTACGTGGTTTTATGATTGATGCTGGACGCAAATACATTCCTATGAACTATTTGCGCCAACTCGTCAAGGTGATGGCTTACTACAAGATGAACACGCTCCAAGTGCACCTCAACGACAACGGATTTAAGCAATACTTTGGCAACGACTGGGCAAAAACACCAGCTGCCTTCCGTTTGGAGAGCGACTATTTCCCACAGCTCACCGCCAAAGATGGACACTATACCAAAAAGGAGTTCATTGACTTCCAACGCGAAGCCGCAGCACAAGGCGTAGACATCATTCCAGAAATTGACGTTCCTGCACATTCGCTAGCTTTCACCCACTATCGTCCCTCACTTGGTAGTGAAGAATTTGGAGCTGATCACCTCGATTTGCGCAATCCTGCTGTGGTACCCTTCCTAGACAGTCTTTTCACCGAATATTGCGGAGGTAAAAATCCCGTCTTTATGGGCAAACGCGTGCACATCGGTACTGACGAATACAGCAACAAGGACAAAGAAGTGGTGGAACTCTTCCGTTCTCTCACCGACCACCTCATCAAACACGTGGAACGCTATGGCAAACAAGCCGTGGCTTGGGGCGCACTCACCCACGCAGACGGCAAAACTCCCGTGAAATCAAAGGATGTTTTGCTCGAAATGTGGTACAATGGCTATGCCGATCCCAAGAAGATGAAGGAGCAAGGCTTCCAAATGGTGTCTATCCCTGATGGCTATGTCTACATCGTCCCTGCTGCAGGGTATTATTACGACTATCTCAACTGCCCCTTCCTCTACGAGCATTGGACACCTGCCCAAATCGGCAACCAGAAGTTTGAAGAGGGCGACCCTTCTATCCAAGGGGGGATGTTTGCCGTTTGGAATGACCACGCCGGAAATGGCATCACCGTGAGCGACATTCACCACCGCGTGATGCCTGCACTCCAAACCATTGCTACCAAAACGTGGACGGCAGCAAAGACTTCTTTGCCTTATGCCGACTTTGCGCGCCTTAGTCCCACCCTCAGCGAAGCTCCTGGTGTCAATCTCCTTGGACGTACCCTCGGCAAAACTGGGCGTACCTCTGTGGAATATGCGCACTTGCCTTTGCTTCCTAACACAAACCTCGATTGGTTCGGTCGCGAAATCGGTTACAACTACACCGTGGACGTGACGGTCAAAGCCGACGAAGTGACGAAAGGTGCCGTACTGTTCCAATCTCCCGATGCAACAGTCTATTTGGCTTCCCCACAAAATGGCAAATTAGCCTTTGAACGCGAAGGATATCTCAATGAGTTCGACTACGTTTTGCCCAAAGACCGCGCAGTCCGCCTCACTTTCATCGGCACCAACAAGGAAACAACGCTACTCGTAGACGGCAAATTCCGCCAAGCACTCTACCCTCTCACCGTGGGTAGCGCGCAAGTCAATGCAGGGGCTGCTGGTGCTACTTCCGATCCTTATGCAGCGTCTAAGATGTACTACCAGCGCACGCTGGTCTTCCCCTTGGAACGCACAGGTAACTTCAAAGGACAAATCTTGAAACTCGCAGTTTCTAACTTTGCACAAGAGCAGTAGAACACCGTCTGACGTTTTAACCCAAATCGGTCATTGACCGTTATATTGCAGTTCATTAGTGAGGAGATAACTTCCTGTCATCTTTCATTTTCTTGTTGGCATTTTGTTTCTCGCTCGTTCTCTCCGTAGCCCACTACGCCTTCGAACTCACGGTAAACAATCTGCTCAACAATCTAATGAAATCTGTTCAGGATCTAATGACCGATTTGGGTTTAAGAGGAAACGAGGAACACTCCGCGCAGAGGTTCCTCGTTGGTGAGTTGAGTTCACGCACTGGTGCGCTTATTCCTCATATTCATATTCGTTGTCCTCGGGCTGTTGCTTAGGTTGCACCTTGCGAGTGTTTTGCCCTTGCGGCAATTCATCTTCGTAGATTTGCTTAGGTGCATCATCGGGTTCAAACTCAAGAGGAAGTTCGGGCTTAATCTTGAGTGGAGCAAAGTGTTCGTTGTAGAACTTGCGATAGTCGTCAAACGAAACGACGGTGCCGAGCAAACGGAGATTGCTTACACTGATGAGTTCGGTGCGTGCCATGCGGAAGAGCCCGCGCAGTTTGGTTTGCGCATAGAGTTGCTGCGCATAGTGGTGCACATCGGCAAAGGAGCGGAAGCCCTGCACGCGAAATTGGGTCAATCCATCGCCACGTTCTTGCGCGATGTCGAGATTGCGCGATGTGAAGTGGTCCACGTTAAACTGCGCCAATGCAAAGAGCACCTTGTTGTTGTCGAGCGAATCGGTGGGATACGCCACGAGAAAGACGAAGGGCACGTTGCGGTCGTCGGAGAGTTGCGTGCTCTCCCCTGCTGTTGCTGCTTCCACCTTGGCATCGTTGAGGCGGCGGTTCCATAAATCAGTGGGACGGAAGGTTTTTCCAATGGTACGTCCCTCTTGCAGTCCGCGAGCTATCATACCTGCCAGTTCTGCTACGTCAGATTTGGGGTAGTCTTTTGCCAAGTCGGTGAGCTCGTGTTGGAGTGTGTCGCGCGGTGCCTCTTGCAGGCGCGCTAAACTGTGGAGCAAGATGAACTTGGGGCGGTTGGCACCCGTGGGGAAGTGCTGGGTAGATTGATGAAAAAGGCGCGACATCTCGGCTTTGTTGCCTGCTAGATAAGCCGCATAGGCAGCCGTGTAGAGCGAATCTTCGCGCTCACGACCGTAGCGAAGGTTTTTTTCAAAGTCTGGGTCGGAGATGACGCGTGTCATCGGGAAGTTGGGGAAAGATTGTGCCAGAATGTTCTTCAATCTTTCGGCTTCTGCGCGTTGTTGCGTGCGCTGCGCCATGAGGAAGAGGTGGTAGTAGGCTTCGGGCACACGATCGTGCTTTGGAGCTTCGCGCACAAATCGTAGAAGGGTGCGGCGAGCCAGAGCAAAATCTTCGAGTTCGTCTTTCTCTATCAAACCAGCCTCGATGAGGGCATCGTGAATCTTGCTGCGCGCTTCCTGTTGAGCTTCAGCCGTGAGGGGAAGTTGCGCTAGATAATAAGCACGCTGCGTGGGGTCTTGCTCCTTTTTGTCGGCTTTTCCATCGGTTGCAGCAGAGTCGGCAGGAGCTGTAGCCGTGCCCTCTGCCAGTTGCTGAGCATAGTCGCGGAGTTGCGCATCAATGTCGCGCTGTGCCACGCCAGCTAGGGTGAGGCTATCGCGGCGATGACGGAGGAGGCTGTTGATACTGTCGTCGGCTGCGTAGTCAAAACCTTTTTGTTCGTTGTCTGCAACGACAGTGTGATTGGCACGTCGCCAGTCGTCCTCGTTTTTTCTCCGTCCCCATTGCCGCGCGAAGGCTTGCTTACCTTGTTGCACGGCTTGGGTGTTGTAGAAATACCAACCACCACCACCGCTGTTGGGACGAGTAGAAGGGAGCGATGGACGTTGGGGGAAATCTTCTCCACCATTTTCACGCGCAGCGCGCAGCGCACTGTCAGCTTTCGCCTTCTTGGCTTCGGCAAGTTCCTTTTTGTATAGGGTAATCTTGGCATCAATAACCGCATTGCGTTGCGCTTCGGGAAGGGAAACCAGCCGGAGCAGAGAGTCTTGCTCAAAAATGATGGTGGTGGATGGAACAAGATGATCGAGAATCGCAGAACGACGGAGGATTTCGTGGTAAGATGGCTGCGTTTTGTCGAGCAGACCGATGGCTTCTGTGTAGCACGATTGGGCTTTGTCGAAGCGTTGTTGTTGCCAGTATATGTTGGCTAGCGTGTTCAACAATACGCCCTTGGCAGGGGTGGACTGTGTGGCGCGAAATCTTCCCGTTTCATAAGATTTTATGGCAGCGGCTGTATCGCGCTGAGCCATATAGATGTTGCCTTGCGCGTAGTAGATTTGATCGAGATAGTCGGCATTGTTGGGATCTTTCACCATGTGGTCTAAACGGCGCAGCATGGATGCCTCATTCTGTCGCGTGGTGAGGGCTTCGGTCTGCAAGATGCGCGCTTGGAACGCTAGCGCATAGGGCGGATTTTGTGCAAGACAGCGGTTGAGGGCATGGTAAGCATCGGTTTTACGTCCCAACTGCATATTGACTTGTGCCAAAAGATAATACCATCGCCCTTGGTCGAAATTGTGCGAAGCCTGACGAGCGGCACGTGCCAAATAGGGCAGAGCTTCGGCATATTGCTGCTGAGCGATGTGGAAATCTGCCATTGTCAAATCGCGTTCGCGCTGCAACCGCTTGGGAAGTTCCATCCTTGCCGACTTGTCGGAGGGCATCTTCGGCATCGTACATCCAGTTGAGGCGTACTTGCGAACGCACCAACCACAAGCGAGCTTCGGCTGCGACAAGCGGTTCGGGGGCATAGAAGCGAGAGATGTAGGCAAAAGTGGAAGCGGCAGCGAGGAAGTCGCCTTGTTGAAACTGTGATTTCCCCATGAGCAACCACGCATTTTTCAAAAAGGGGTTGAACTCCTTGCGCGAGAGATAGGCTTTGAGTTGAGGAGAAGTGTTGCGACCGGGAGCGATTTGTGGACGTTTCTTGATGCTGTGTAGTTGAATGGCTTTCTCACACTTGGTCACAGCCGTTTCAAAGTTACCTTTGCCGAGGTTTTGTTGTTGAGGATACGCCACCCCAAAGAGCGGCAACATCTGCGTGTAGTCGTCTTTGAGTCCACTGCGTTGGGCAGCTTCTCCTTCGCGATAGGCTGTGGCGGCATTATAATACACGTTGTAGCGGGTGACAAAGGCTTGCCACCATCGTGTAGTTGCAGTGTTGCGGCTAGTGCTGCAAGCAGTGACAACCAATAACAGGAGAATAAGATAGAAAAGTCGCTTCAACGTGTGGAAAATCTAGAACTTTAGATGAGATTAGAGAGCAAGATTAAACCCAACCAGAGAATGAAAGATGACAGGAAATGATTCTTTCAATAACAAGTAGTATGATTACGGTCTAATAACCCTTTGGAATAAAGCCACGCTATGAAGAAAAACGCTGAAATAGGGCTTTTATTGCACGCACCACGAAGTAAAGCACTACGCTCACCACGATGATGGCTGCTCCCGAAGGGACTTTGAGAATATAGGAGAGGGAGAGACCGCCTAGACAGTCGGCAAATCCGACCCCCATAGACCACAAAATCATGCCGCGGAAGGTGCGTGTGAATACCGCTGCTGTGAGTTGAGGAATGGACAGCAAGGAGATGACCATGACGATGCCGACCATGCGCAGACAGCCTACAATAGTGAGAGCCGTGAGAGCCGTGAGGATAGTTTCAAGCGTGCGTACGGGTAAACCTTGTGTGCGTGCAAAATCGCGATCGTAGGCGAGGGTGATGATGCTGCGCTCAAAGAGGAAGAAGAAAAGTAGGGTGACTGCCGTGAGGAGTCCCATGGCGAGGATGTCGCTGTGGGAGATGGTGAGGATGTCGCCAAAGAGATAGGTGGGAAGATCGGTCATAAAACCGGGAGCAAGATAGGCAAAGAGGATGCCAATGCTCATGCCGAGCGTCCAAATCATGGCGATGGCACTATCTCCGCGCACTTCGCGTTTACGACTCAACCAGTCGATACCGAGACCGCTGGCGAGGGCAAAGCAGGCAGCCCCGAAGATGGGGGAGAATCCCCAATATGCACCCATCCCCACACCACCTAGTGAGGCGTGCGCCATGCCACCACCAGCAATGACTAAGCGACGAGTCACCACATAGGTGCCGATGCAGGCGCAGAGCACGCTGGAGAGTAGCGCACCGAGTAGGGCATTTTGGAAAAAGGTGTAGCTAAGAATTGATAGCATGATGGAAAAATAGGGTAGAGGAAAGGGATGGGTTTGTGTCACTCAGACAGTGAAGGGTGAAGAAGATGCTTTACTTCTAAAAACAGCAAAGGAGGGAGAGTTTGAGATTCCTTACAAGCTGCCGATAAGCTAGCGCGGTGATTTACGAAGCGTGCGAGAGTTCGCGTTGTTCTCCTACGAGGAGAATAACGTCGTCTTTGAGTTCGATGGGGAGATTGATTCCGCGAAGTTGCAATGAGCGCACCCAACCTGCCACCTCTTCTGTTTTGAGGGTGGTGAGCACGTCTGCAAACTCCTCGATTTCGGCATCGTTATAGTCTTCTCCCGAGCGTCCTTTGAAGCGATCGAGCTCTTCGTCTTCGTAGTATTCAATACCCTTGCTCACTCCTGCCAAAAGACTTTCCGATTCGCAGGTTTCGTGGAGTCCGCAACAACCAGCTGCTGCATTCTCTTGTATGGCGGGTATCTCAGCAAGTTCGCCTTTCTTTATTTTCTGTCGAAGCCACCATTGACGAATGGCTTCTGCTACAGCTACAATGATGCCGAGGGAGATTAAAAGTAGGATGAGATATAACACGATGATGGGTGTTTAAGTATTGAATTTTAGTCTATTTCAAAGAGGTGTTCCCAATAGTGGGGATAGGATTTTGCCACTACTTCTGGATGCTCAATGGAGAGTTGTGGGAAGAGCAACGCTGCGGGCGCAAAAGCAAGTGCCATACGGTGGTCATCGTAGGTGGCTATCGTGATGGGGTGTGCAGGAGAACCGTCGTTTTGAGCCGTATATCGTAGTTCTCCTTCCCCGATGGCTTCGATGTGCTTGCCCAACTTCTGCAGTTCTGCTATGAGAGCTGCGATGCGATCGGTCTCTTTGATGCGTAAACTCTCCAAACCTTTGAAATGGAAAGGGCGCGAGAGCAGTGCGCAAGTGACTACAAAAGTTTGAGCGAGGTCGGGTGCTGCTGCGAAATCTAGCCAAAGGGGAGTGGCATCTTTGCAGTAAAAATATGCTTGCGAGGAATGACTAGTTGTCTGCGGCAAATCTTCGTTGCTTTCGCAGAAGTTATCATCAGTTTGTGATGAAAGCTCGTTGTCTTCCGAAGTACTATTATCACATTTACGTGTAACTTGCGGAGACCTGGTTGATTTTTCCAAAACAGCGCCTTCAGCTGTGAAAGTTGTCGTCACTCCGAGAGCTTCAAACCATTTTGCGCAGACGGAGTCTCCCTGTTCACTGGCTTCTCTCAATCCTCTAAGTAAGACTCTCGTAGCTTTGTCGGGATGAAGAGCAACAATTTCGTACCAATACGAAGCTGCGGTCCAATCGCATTCGATGGTGTAGGATGCTGCTTGTTCTGTTTCCTTAGTAGTTCCGCAGTGAGAGGATAGTGTGCGAGCGTATCGCTGACCACGCACAACGCTGATGACGTTCTTCTCCCACTTTACTTCCACGCCAAAGGCTTTCATCACCTGCATCGTCATGCGAATGTAGGGAGCGGAAGCCACTTTCCCCACCAATTCTAGTTGGAGTCCGCGGCGCATCGTGGGAGCGATCATCAAGAGCGCACTCACATATTGAGAACTGATGTTGGAAGGGAGCGAAAGCGTGCCACCTTCGAGTTGCTTACCTCGGATGCGCAAAGGTGGGTATCCCTCTTTTTCCACATAACTTATATCAGCTCTTGCCGCCTGAAGTGCCGTGACGAGCGCGCCGATGGGACGTTCCTTCATGCGCTGGCTACCCGTGATCACCACATCGAGCTGAGGAGTGGCTGCAAATAGCGCGGTGAGGAAGCGCATTGCGGTGCCAGCTGCGCCAATGTCCACGCGGAGTGGAGCGTCCTCCGAGTTGCGGAGTACTTCCAAACCTTGGAGGATGGCTTGAGTGTCGTCGCAGTCTGATAAACCTACGAGAGGTACGGGCAGTTGACAGAGATGATTGATCACCAAAGCGCGTGCGCAGAGACTCTTGCTCGTGGGAAGAGTAAGACTTGCATTCAGTTTCAAAGGAAATCTAGGAACAACAGTCATTGCGAAGGAACCTTGTGAAAATCAATAGGCTTATTGTTTCTTAGATTTGTGGGAAACCACCTTATAAATGAGGTAGACGAGCACCACAATCACCACTCCACCAATGACGTACCCGATGATGTGACTATATTTATTCGCCTTTTCCATCACCTGTTCGGGTGTAGTGACGCTGGGGAAGAGGGTAGGGATGAGATAGAATCCGAGGAAAGCGAGGACCATGTTCCAAGCCCCTGCGCCAAGTGTGGTGTAGAGCAAGAACTTACCGAGATTCATTTTGGCTAATCCCGCAGGAATACTGATGAGTTGTCGCACACCAGGCACAAGACGTCCCACCAGTGTTGAAGTGATGCCGTGTCGGCGGAAGAAATCTTCAGACTTTTCCACAGCAGCACGATCAATGAGCAGCAACTTAGCCCATCTGGTGTCTGCCAATCGATAGATGACAGGTCGTCCCAAGAAATAAGCCCAATAATAGTTGATGAGCGCACCAGCGTCTGCACCTAAGGTGGCAACAATCACCACCCAAAAGATGTTGAGTGTTCCGTTGTTTGCCATCCACGCAGCAGGAGGGATGACCGCTTCCGAGGGAAAAGGAATGAAAGAACTTTCAATGGTCATTCCCAAGAAGATGACCCAGTAGTTGAGGTGATTGAGCACCCAAGCGATAATTTCGCCCATAGATACCTATTTATATTGAGTGATGAAATTGTTTACCAACCCGCTTCTTTCCAACCCGCGGCGGTATACCATTTCGTTTTGCGGAATTGTTCATTGACGTTGCCGTGTGCCGATTTCTTGGCATTATTAGCGTAGATTTGTTGAGGCACAAACATCGAAATACCACAATAATTCTTCAAATCCATATAGATTTGATCATAGGCGTCTAATCCAGTGAAGAAACGCCCCGTAGAGAATTTATAAACAGTGGCAGCATCAATCGTCTTTTTCACACGGTTCCAATCCTTTTCAGGCAAGGTGCGACGAAGCGCATCGTTCATATCGTAAAAGTGCGGACGATAATAAAAGGATCGAGTGTAGCGAGAATAGTCTTGCGCTTCTTGCACAGCAGGATAATTCCAACTTCCATCTTCTTTATGCGCAGCATAATTTTCTTTCACCACGCTCTTCATGCTGTCCGCAATGGCTTGCAAGCGGTCGGTGCGCACGATGGAAAAGACCAATCCAAAGTTATCAGTGTAAGGTTCACTCCCCTTGTTGAGGTAGTAGTTGGAGTAGGTGATGCCCAAATCTTTGATTTCTTCAGAGAAATATCCCCAGCGCAACATGTCTGTGTAGAAGCCACCGATGGCAGAAATCTCCATGGGAGAAGCTGCGATGTAGTCGGCATTATTGCGCAGTTCGTAGTAAGATTCGATACCTCCCATCAAGCAGCAGTCGAAGTGGATAAATCGCAGGTGGATGCCCGATGCAGTGATGGCTTCATTCAAATCTTCTATATTGATTTCGTCAGCTCTTTCTCCCAGCGCAGCTCTATCGTAAACCCAATTACCATTAGGACCCACGTCCATGCCATAACTCTTGGGACGGAATGCCGCAGGTTTGCGTCCTGCAATCGAAGATGGCGCTGCATCGTTGCTTGTGGCGTTGATTGTCCACAACTGGTTGCGCGTGCTGCGCGAGGTGATTTGTTGCAGGGTTGCAGAGTTTGCGCTAGTTGCGTCCAGGATTGTTGCATCAGTCTGTGCACTTCTTGAAACGCTCGAATTGTTTCCACCGCTAGTGGCATTCCTGCGTTCTTCTAGTGCCACCGACTTAGGACTAGGCACCCAGCCCGTAGCGTGACTCCAAAGCACAAGACCATAGGATTCAGAGGGAGAAAACTCTTGCATAAAGCGCAGCATACTCGTGAGTTGTGCGGTATCTGCAGAGTTTACATCTATTTTCCATTTGCGCAGCAACCGAGGGGTATGTAGTCCTTTGCGCAGTTCATACAATCGAGGTGCGCGGTTGTCGTCCAAAAACATCAACACGCGCTCTTTGTCGTGCAGATATTTCATACCATTAGCCATTTCCATGCTGTCCTCGCGAGCAAAACCTTTAGCGCCCAATGAATTTTGAGCAGCCATATACACGAGTACCGTTTTCTTGAAAGGAGTACCCGGCAATACGGTCGTTTCGTAAGGTTCTGGTTCGTGGTCTATGCAACTTAACGGAAGTGAAAGGGTCGCGACAACGATCGCTAAGAGTGAAAATAGTTGTCTCATTGTGAGTTTAGTTTTTGTTCTGCGTTGCAGTGTTTGCATCAAATTCCACCACCACATCCTCATATCCCATAGCAAGGAAGAGTTTTTGGAATTGAGCTTCTGCATTTCTGCGCGCTATACTCAGGTTTTCTGCAGTCATAGCGCGTTGTTTCATTTTGTCCTTCGCCTCTGTGCGCATCGCATCGCGCTCCTCGGGGCGGAAAACACCTTGTTCAAAGAAGACCGTCGTGCGACTCTCGTCGAGGAAGTTCTCGTCGAGTAAAGATGGTTGTGGGAGGTGCAAAATCGCACTACGCTCTTTCATCTCCACCCAGTCAGAGGGAAGTTTGCGCATATCGACACCAATGCGTAGCGTACCGCGGTAGATACACACCAAATCGCGCTCGCTCATCAGTCCCGAATAGTGACGTTCCACCAGTTCTTCTGCTTCCACAGAGAGAAACTCCCACTGACCGATAGCTTGTAGGCGCATAATCTCTTCTGGCGATTGCTCGATGGGCTTCTCCACAGCATCGTTCGAGTTGGTGAGTGTGCGATAAGCCATCATCGCTCCATAGCCAATCAAGGCGACTAGGAGAACGAAGAAGGTGATGCGCCAGTGACGCACCATCGCTTTAAGACACCACCACAAGATGCTCCAGCATCCGCGTTTGGTTTTCCCATCGGGAGGCAGTGGAGGAGAGGGAGGAGTGGCAGTGACTACCGCAGAGGAGGCAATTTTTGCTGGGATGTTCTCTCCTTCTTTCGCATTCTTGTCCACCACTTCCGAGGATTGAGCGGTCTGTTCCGTCTTCTCTGTTGTTTCCGCTTGATCTGCCGAGAGCGTGTCTTGCAGTTCTTCGGGATTTGTGGTCAAATTCTCGTTCATGAGCGGTCACTATTGAGCGGTTTAACAATCTTCTTCCAATCAGATTCGTTGAAATCTTTGCGGAAACGCACTACTACATTGTTTTCTGCATATCCCAGTCGGGTGGCGATAGGCACCAGTGTGTGTGCTGCCGAGGTGCGTGCCAATTCCACAATTCCAAAACTCGCAGCGTGGCGACGGATGCTGTCCACCCCTTGGCGAGCGAGTCGGGTCACTTCATCACTGGAAAAGTTGGAACGCGTGAGCGACACATATTGACGGGCTTTCTTGTGGTCTATCTTTGAGGCGGTGAGCATCACCTTCGGATCAGGCAGCGTAATCACCAGCAAATCTCCTTCGCGCGACACGTTGTCGACTGTGAAATCTGCAAAATCAATGTAGCCCTTGAGGGTCACATCTATGGGAATGGCTACTTTGCGGTAACCCACTTTGTTGAATTTGACCAAACCGCCATCTATCTGACTCTTATCGGTGAAGAGCACCACCTTATGCACCATGCAGTCGGCAGCATAGAGCCTGCTTTGTTGCTGCACTCTTGCCACGAGCGTAGCGAGCGTGTCGATGGCAGCCTCCTTTTGTGCCGTCTTTGATGAATCAGCAGGGGAGTTGGAGGGAGCACTTGCAGAGTGGCAAGCCATCATGAGGGCAAGCAGTCCCAATATGAATAATTTCTTCATGCGTGTATTATACCTATGAAGAGCAAAAATAACGAATTATTTTCGTTCTGCCTTGTCATCTTGGATTTATTTACTATCTTCGCTGTTAAATCAAACATGAGTTGACGACTATGCAACACAAATATTCTGTGATAGCTCTCTTCGCACTCCTCCTCACAGTGGCAGCCTGCGGTGGGAAAAACGACAAAAAAAACAACGCTTCGTCAGTCGATACAGGTCAGATTGCCTTAGCGCAAGAGCAAGGTCCAGGACATGACGACAACCAGACCATTCCCACCGATGTGGAGTGGAGTGGACACAAATATCACATCCTCGTGGAGCGCATTCCTGGCGATTCACTTGCACAGGTGAAAGACAGATTTGGAGATCCTTTCCTGGACAACCAAGTTACCATCACCATCACTCGCGATGGAGAAGCCCTTGCCAAGCGAGTCTTCACCAAAGCTCTCTTTGCTGGACAACCCGAAGTGGCATCTTCTAAGAACTTGATACTCGGTGGCATCGCCTTTAGTAGTGTCGATGAGCGCGGTTTTCACTTCGGTGCGCAACTCAATCTCCCTGGTGATGACGAAGGCGGTTTGATTTACAAACTTACACTTCCCCTCAGTGCTCAAGGCAACCCAGCCATCGAGCGCGACACCAACCAAGACACCTCGGCTTCTGACGAAGTTTCCGACTAGCCTTCGCTCACTTTTAAGGTGTTTTGAGGTAGAAAACCTCCAAAACGTAGAAAAAACGCCTTGAAAGTGAAAAAAAGCCCGAAAAGATTTGGAGGTTTCGCAGAAAGTCCGTACTTTTGCATCGCCTTTCAGATGAAAGGGCAACATGGTGACCGTAGTTCAGTTGGTTAGAGCGTCAGATTGTGGTTCTGAATGTCGTGGGTTCGAATCCCATCGGTCACCCAAAGAAATCCCTTGCAACATTCCGTTGCGAGGGATTTTTTGTTTGGTACTGGTTGTATTATGCTAGACCGAGTATTGCTATGAAACAAAGGAGGCGATCGTATAG